>JAUWNS010000030.1 GCA_030612485.1 Candidatus Bipolaricaulota bacterium | reverse complement strand
TGTCCACGAACGAACCACTGGATTCCGGCATGCGCCGGAATGACGACATTCGCAGCAAGCTGCGGGGAATCAAACCCAGAGGGATTGAAGTTCATTAGGAGTCCGGTCTTCACTCCAGCTCATCGAATTCCATTCTTCGTGTCCTTCGTGCTTTTCGTGGTGAATTCTCTTCGACCTCCGGTCTTGCTTCGCAACCGGCATCCGTCCCGTGGGAACTGAAATTAGAAGTCGCTATCCACATCCTGTCTGCCTCGCCGGCACAGGCAGGCGAAACGACAAAGAGCCTTATAAAGGACGTGCCCAAGCAGAACGCTTGGGCACATCTCATATCTTACGCGGAAGCGCTACGGCTGGTGGGGTGGCCTCACCACTGCAGGGCGCCCGAAGGTGCGGATGATGTACCGATCGAGCCGGGCGAGGAGGGTTTCGATCCGCTCGATGACGAGATCGAGGCGGTCCTTCTCCGGTGCGTTCGGCCGCGCCTGTTGGGCGATGCGAGCCAGGTGCTTTCCCACCTCCCCGAGGAGGGCCTTTGACATCCGTTCGAATTCGCGCGCCTCGATCCGGTCCATGTTAGCCGTGGCCCCGGCGATGTAGCCGTCGATCCAGATCCGAAGCTCGGCTATCGTCTCGCGCGCCTTCGGCGACGGCTCTGGCTCGTTTGCCGCAGCGATCCGCTCGAACAACGTCACCAGGCGGTGGAGCGTCAGGTCGAGCTTGATTATTTGTTCCTTGCGCGTCGGACCTTCTTGGTCCGCAGCAGGGGGTGTTTCGAGATCCGCGATCAGGTTCTCCAGGAGGAGACTGATCCCTTCCAGGTGTTCCTCCAGGGCCGGGAAGTCGGCGTTCTGTAAGTGCGTGATCTCTTGGTCGAGCCTATTGAGTATCCTGCTTAACCCTTCGATCGCCACCTCGCGCCTTCCAGGTGCGACAGCGTCACCCTGCGCGATCCCGGTGAAGGGCAGCAGGATCATACTTGCCAGCGCGATGAGCAACACGCTCATAACGGCACGGTTCCGACTGATTGCTTTGCTCTCTCTTTTTCTCGACATTGTGGCATCTCCTTTTTCCTTGTTTGCAGCGACCTGAACCGTTCGGTTTCGAACCGACCGCTCGCTTTCGCCTAGCCGCCGTCCGGTTGCCGCGACAGTAGCTTGCAGGTCGGTCACAGACGAACGGTTAGGCGGTCAACTGCGTATCAATCCGCGTTGACCCTCTTGCTTCGGGACTCGATAGGGTCTACCTTTAGGGGGTGAACATGAGAGATGGGTGGACGATACAGAGGATGATGGTCGTGGTTGCGGCGGCAACTCTTCTGGTGACGGTGATCGCTCTTCTCCTCTTCAGCCTTGTCTATCGCTCCGTGCTCACCGAGGCGTTCGACGAGCGGAGCGTTGCCTACGCCACGGCATTCGCCGATTCGACTAACGCCTGGCTGGCGATGGGGGACGAGGAGATGATGGAGACAGCGGCACGATTCCTCCTCTTGGGGAGCGTGCTCTACGTTCAGGTCGTCTCCGATGGGGCGTTCCTGGTCGATGCGCGGGTGCAGGCGGCCACCCCTCTCGACCTACCCCTCCTTTCACCCTCTACGATAGGAGAGCCGATTGTGAGGAGACGCCTCACAGGAGGACCTCGATACCTCGATCTGATCATCCCCAGTGGATTGTGGGTAACGCGTAGTGAGATGGCGAGCGAGTATGTGCGGATGGGGATCGACACGACGTCGATCGGGGTGCGGCTTCAAGGGACGGTGCTCATCGCATCCGGAGTCGGGATCGCCTTCGACGCGCTTCTCCTCGGGATCATCTTCCTCTTCACGCGGCGGATGCGAGGGGTACAGACACGTCCCATCCCCTTTTCGGATCAGGGCTCGCACAACAGGCCGCCTCAAGTCATCCAAGTTGGAGGGTTGTGTGTCGATGAGGCGGCCAAGAAGGTGAGTTTGGAGGGAATAGAGGTCCGATTGACCCCCAAGCAGTACACCCTTCTCTCCCTTCTGGCGAGCGATGTGGGACGGGTCTTCTCCGAAGCGGAGATCCTGAAGGTTGTATGGTCGGAGTCGGACTATGCGGATTCCAAGGACGTCAAGCAGTACATCTACCTCCTCCGGCGGCGTCTCGCGGAGGCAAACGCTGAGGGATCAATGCTGATCGTCAACGCTCCTGGGTTCGGGTACAAATTGGAGATTCCGCCGGTTGAGCAGGATTTGACCGACCATTGATAGCCTTGTGCTGTGCTTAAACGTAGGGTTGTCTCAAACGCAGAAGGGAGGTTCGAGAATGAATGAGAGGATCAGGCGGTGGGTGGTTCTGGGCCTTGCGATGAGTCTACTTGTCTGTGCTGGGCTCTGGGGTGTTGCGCAGGAGGACGCCACATCGATGGATGCGGAGTACAAAACAGTGATAGCGATCCTGTGCCACATGTCCGGGCACCTTCGATTGGTAAGGATGCTAGCGTCTTATGCCGTACTCTCCCCCATCCGCAGCGATCAACGCCTGTACACGCAGTACATCGTGAACTTCCTCGAGGGGGAGCATGGTGAGCACTATGTGGCGCTCCCCGTGCGCTCCGACCTTGCCGAGACGGCGGCGCTATGGGGCATATCTACGGACGGGCCCGGGCTGATCGAGAGCGCTCGTGTCCTATCTGCTTCGGCGGCGAGGTTCAATCGCTGGATGTTCCCAGGGGTTTCTCAGGAACGGCCCGTCTATGAGGTGAAGAACATCGCGTTTCTGCTTGCCGCTGCGCTTGAGGAAGCCGTACTGAGTCTAAAGCCTCGCAGCATTGAACAGGCGGCCGATCATATGCGACGGGCGTACGCGTATACCTTCACCGCACTGGGAGGAGTGGGCACCGGGGTGAATCCGGGAAGTGTCACTGGGCTCCTCGTGCAACTCAAGGGGTCCCCCTCATGCCGCCCTCAACCGCAGGAGCAAACAGACTGATATTCACTTTCGGTGCGAGGAAGATGGGAAAGGTAGGTCACACAGGGTTGTCCTGATCCGTATCCTCCCTACTTCATGCGCGGATCGAGGACATCGCGGAGGCTGTCACCGAGGATGTTGAAGCCGAAGACCGTGATGATGATACACAGCCCTGGATAGACCGCCATCCACCATGCCGTCCGCATGAACTCCTGTGCCTGCTGCAGCGTCGCTCCCCACGATGGGATCGGTGGCCTCACTCCGAATCCAAGGAAGCTCAGCCCCGCCACCACGATGATGTTCACCCCGATCGACATCGTCGTCACCACAAGGAGTGAAGCGATCGCGTTCGGCAGCACATGCCGGAGGATGATGCGTCCGGTGGGGGCGCCGACCGCGCGCGCGGCGAGGATGTAGTCCTCTTCTCGCACCGAGAGGACCTCGCTGCGGATGATCCGCGCCGGTCCCAACCCGAAGATGCCTAGGGTGAAGATCAGTGTGGGGATGCTCGATCCCCACATACTAATGATGAGGAGAGCGAGGACGAGGAACGGGACCGAGTTGATGATCTCAAGCAACCGCATGATCACCACATCGGGCATACCACGGAAGTATCCACCGATCAGTCCTAGAAAGCCGCCGAAGAGCATGTTCAAGACGGTGGCCATTCCCCCGATTCCCAGAGCAACGCGGGAACCGAAGATGAGGCGATCGAGGACATCGCGGCCGAAGTTGTCCAGACCCAGAGGATGTTCAGGTGAAGGCGAGGAAAGGAAGTTCACAAGGTCCATCTTAAGGGCGTTTCCCCTCGCGTAGAACGGCGCGAATAAGGCCACATAGCAGACGAACAGGATGATCAGCAGCCCCACGATCCCTTTAGAGTCTTTGGAGAAGCGTCTCGCTACGATCTGCCAGTAACCGCGGGCATAGTTCTCCTCACTCCTCATCCGGATCGAGCGGCGTAAATCAAAGAGGGCAAAGGCCCAAACCACGAAGAAGAGGAGGAATAAGATCGAGGTTGAGAACCAGTACTCGGACGGACTCTTGCTCGCCGAATAGGCGAACCATGACAGACGCCCCCGCAGGATCGCCAGGTAGAGGGTCCCCCCCTGAATGGCAAGCAAGGCCCAGAAGACGAGTCCCTTACGCCACCAGCCGTGCGTAATATGTCCTAACCCAGGGAGGAGAAGCGAGAGAATATAGTCCTGCGGCCGCATCTTCTGGGATACAACAGTATCCCGGTCGGTATCAGTCATAGGTAATCCTCGGATCGATGTACGCATACATAAGATCTACGATGAGATATGAGATCATGTAGAAGGCAGCCATAAACAACGCCAATCCGAATACGACTGCCTGATCGCGGCGCAGAATCGCCTCGAACATCAACCGTCCGATCCCGGGCCAGGCCGTTGTTGTCTCGGTCAGCACGGCCCCGGCAAAGAGCGCGCCGACCTGCAGCCCGATGTTCGTCACCACGGGAGCCAGGGCGTTGCGGAAGGCGTGTTTGACCAACACTACCCGTTCGCGCAACCCCTTGGCGCGGGCGGTGTCGATATACTCCTGACGCATCACCTCAAGCATGCTCGCCCGGGTGAGCCGGGCGTTGAATGCCATCTGCACAGATGAGAGGGCAACTGCTGGGATGATTAAGTGCCGCAAGCCGTCCACCGTGAGGAAGGACCACCCCCAGAGAGACGCCCCTCTACCAGAGACCGGAAGAACATGTAGGATCACCCCGAAGATCAACATCAACATCAGGGCAAACCAGAATACGGGGATGGAGATCCCGATGAGTGCTACTGTCGTCACCCCATAGTCGAGCGGGGAGTTACGGTAGATTGCCGAGAGGAGCCCGGCAGGGATGGAGATGAGGAGCGCGAGGATCATCCCCGCGGCTCCAAGCTCCACTGTTGCTGGGAGCCGCTCGATGATAACCGTCCACACGGGCTTGTGGTAGGTCATCGCCTGCAGCTGCCCGTTGAATAGACCGCTGATCAGCCGCCAGTACTGAACAGGCAAAGGCTTGTCGAAACCCAGCTTGACGCGGATCGCCTCGATCGTCTCGATGCGGGCGCCGAGCCCGGCCATCACCCTCGCCGGATCTCCCGGCATCGTTTTCAGGAGAACGAACATCAGTACAGTGAGCCCAAAAAGGACGAAGATCAATTGTCCAAAACGCCGTACAGCATAGCTAAACATGAGCTGACTAACCCCTTAACGATAGACACCTGGGCCGCGTTAAGCGACCCAGGTGTCTCTTTTTATGTTAGCTCAAATGAGCCCTATCCCTCTTCTACCCACACGTTGTGGTACGGGTCGCACAGGTGGTGCGCCCCGAGCGGGTCGATGATGTAGCCGTGCACCCGTGTGCGCACTCCGCGCGTGTCGATGTAGTGGTACCCCGGGATATGAACGTACTCTTCATAGCAGATCCGCTGTGCTTCGACGTAGAGGCGCTCGCGCTCCGCTTGATCGAGCGTCGTATCCGCGGTGAAGATCAGGTTGTCCACGACCGGGTTCATGTAGAACGACAGGTTGTCGGCCGATCCGACGGTGGCGTTCTCCGAGTGGAACATGTAGTAGATGAAGTCGTGCGGGTCAGGGCCGCCGCTCCATCCCAGGATCCCCTGGTCGAAGTCCTCCCCGAGCGGATCCGCCTCAGAGCGGTAGACCATATCGAGGTATGGGCCCCAATCGAGCGGCTGTACCTCAGCGTCAAGCCCGTTCTCCGCGATGTTGGTGGCGATGATCGTCGCAAATTGCGTGCGGCGCGGATCGAGCGGGCAGTAGATCGTCGTCGTGTAGCCCGCGGGGATGACGCCCTCAGCCTTCAGCTCGGCGAAGAGCCGCTGGGCTTCGGCATCGTCCTCCTCGAGCGCGACGGTGTCACGCAGGTAATCAACATCTGCCGCCCACAGCTTCGGTGGGATGCATCCATACGCCCTCACGCCGGTCAGCCCCTGAAAGATGGAGAAGATGGCGGCGTCCATGTTGACCGACAGATAGACCGCCTTACGGTAGCGGATATCGTTTGACGGCGGACTCGACATGTTGAAGTAGAAGTAGAAGTAGGAGAGGCCGGCGCACTGCGGCACCTCCACGTCCGGATTTGCCTGGAAGCGAGGCACATCCTGGGCCGGCATGTTGTCGACGATGTCAACCCCGCCCGCTTCCAGTTCGAGCATCATCGTGGCGAGCGCCGGGATGGGACGGTAGATAACCTTGTCCAGGTTCGGGTAGACGAGCCAGTAGTCCTCGTTACGTTCCAGGATGATGTGCTCACCCGCTTTCCATTCGACGAACTTGTACGGACCACTACCGACAGGATTGAGGTTGAACGCCGCATCACCCATCGCAAGGACGGTGTCCTTCGGGACGATCGAGCGACTCTCCGTGGCGAACCCCGGTGCGTACGGGGCGTACTCTGGCTTGGTGAAGATGTCCACGGTGTAGTCGTCGACCACGACCGCTTCCTTCATCCAGATTAGTTCCGTCGCGTTCGGAGAGGCGTTCGCCGGATCAGCGACCCAGTTGAAGGTGAACGCCACGTCCTCCGCGGTTAGATCCTCACCGTTATGGAACTTGATCCCCTCGTTCAGGTAGAACCGAATCTGTTCATCGCTGATGACCTCCCACGACTTTGCAACATGGGGACACGGCTCCAAGGTAAAGGGATCAAGCGCGATCAGGTCGTCGTAGATCTCGCCCGTGACGTATCCGGAATAGACGTCGTTCATGATCCGCGGGTCCAGGTCCTTGAAGGTTTGGCTGGACGCGATCACCAACGTGCCGCCGACCTGCGCTCCCGGCGTCTCCGGGATGGCTGTCTCTGCGACCGCCGACAGTCCAAACATCAATAAAGCAACACTCGCTAATACAATTACTCTTCTCATTCTCTTTTCCCTCCTTATTGAAGGACTATCAATCTCCTTCTTCTGTACCCTCTTTGCTACTCACCGAGGCTACGATTGTCTCACCGTTACTCGAACCAGAAGGCGTTTGTCACTACAGCGTCCGCGCTATCCCCTCTCAGCGTGATCTGCACCGTCCCGCCGGGAACGACCACTACGTCAATAAAGGCGTAGTTGTTGGAGATCGCTGCGAGAGTGGCTGCTTCACCACCGAACGCAATGATGTCGGATAGTGCAATGGTAACTGGCTTGTCGAAGATAATCGCGAGCTTGGTGATCGTAGCGCCCGTCTCATTGTAAAACAGCAATATCCCCACCGAACGTGGTGTAACAGCAGTCTGTGCAAGCCCCACCATTCCCAGTACCAATACTACCAATAGAACAAAACCGAGTTTCCTTCTCACTACAGCACCTCCTTGACCGATGGCGGGACCATTGAAGAAGGGACTCAAGCGTCTTAAGCTTCTGGTCACGCGCACTCGGTAACCTTTTGCTCCGCGACACCCTCCCTTGCGGAGGGTGTCACCTCTTTTCTCCGACCTAGTGGATAGGCAAGACGCAAGTATAGTCTTTTGGGGTAAGGAATGTCAAGAACAATATCGCTCGCCTGGAACAGACTGATCCGAGCGCCGTGAGGAATCGGGAGAATCGAATATTTTAACTTCCTAATTCTCCGATCTTGTCTCTCCTCCTAGTTCCTAGGGTGGCTGGCCGGGCCTTTCGTCTTGGGTTGAGCGATGCTCCGCAACAGAAGTACGAGGAGGAGGATGCCCAGTTCAAGGGAGAGGGCGAGGCGGAAGTTTAAGCGCGTGTGAACCTGAAGCGCAAGCGCGGCCAGCAAGACCCCGATCGTACCGAGGAGAAGTATCTGCCACAGGTGTTTCCTCGCGAAGCGGCTCCTCGCCTCCTCGGAGAAGGGGGCGATCATTCGGGCGGCGTAGGAGAACTCCCAGCCGAACAGGATCAGGATCAGTCCCCCCCTAGAAGGAGAGTCTTCCCTCCATACAGAACCTCTATTAGGGCAAGGATCGATCCGAGGAGGAGGGAGATGTTTCTCGCCCGATCACCTCTCTCGCGGATGAGTCTTCTGGAACAGGCCGTAGAGACCCAGCGTCAGCCCGGCGACGGAAGCCATCGAAGAGAGGAAGTTCAGCCAGTATGTCGATGGAATCCACCGCAGTGCCATCAGAAACGTCGACACAGCAGAGAAGACCATCATTCCGACGCCAAGAACCATCAGGCGAAAGGGAGTGAGACTGATTCTCATTTGTACAGCCAGCACTCGACCGAGTGTTCAACGCCTTCGATCGGGTAGAACTCCGGCGGCTCCTCCACATCGCACAGGCCTTTAATCGCCTGCGCACACCGTGGATGGAATCGGCACCCGGAAGGGGGATGCACGAGGTTCGGGGGTTCTCCTGGCGGAATTTTTCGGAACCTCTTCGCGTTCTCCGGATCCGGATCCGGAATCGCCGCGAGCAACGCCACCGTGTAAGGGTGGAAATGATGCTCCAGCAGAGACTCCATCGGGGCCTTCTCGATCGTCTTGGCGGCGTACATGATGAAGATACGCTCCGCAAAGTACCGCACGGTCGACAAGTCGTGTGTGATGTAGATCACAGCCAGGTCGTGCATCTCCTGAATCCTTCGGAGAAGCTTGAGGATTTCCACACGCACGGACGCGTCGAGCATGGAGACCGGTTCGTCCGCAGCGATCAGCTTCGGGCGGAGGATCATCCCGCGCGCGATCACAACGCGCTGCTGTTGCCCGCCGCTAAGCATATGAGGAAACTTGTCGATGAAGTCATCGATCGGCGTCAGTCGCACCTCCTCCAGCACCTCGTAGATGCGCTTCTTGCGCTCCTCTTTGCTGCGAATCCCGTGGATCCGCATTGGCTCCGCAAGAAGGTTGCGAACGGACATGAAGGGAGGGAGGGCACCATAGGGATCCTGCTGAATGTACCCGATGTCAGAGCGATACTTGATCATCTGGCGACGATTGAGGCTCTTGAGATGCTGGCCCTCGAAGATCACATCGCCAGCCGACGGTTTGTACAAGCCGAGCACGGTGCGAATCAGCGTCGTCTTCCCGGAGCCGGACTCCCCGACGAGTGCGAGAGACTCGCCCCTAGGAAGCGAGAAGCTCACGCCATCCACAGCCTTGACATAGCCGACGCGGGCGAACACGAACTTGCGCAACTCGAACCACTGCCGGAGATCTTTGACTTCCAGCAGCACGCCATTCTGCATTTCCAGCGGTTGTGTCTGCATATCCATCCTTTACTTGTACAGCCAGCACTTGACCTGCCGTCCGTCCTCCAGAGCGAAGAGCGGGGGCTCCTGATCGCACATGTCGAACCGCCGATCGCAGCGGACCGCGAAGCGGCAACCCTCCGACGGGTTGATCAGAGAGGGCGGCTGACCAGGAATGAACTCGAGATCCTTCTTCTCCTTCAGCGTCGGCACACTCGCCATCAGCTTCTGCGAGTACGGATGGAAGGGGTTGAGGAAGAACTGCTCCGCAGTCGAGACCTCCACGATCTGGCCAGCGTACATCACGACACCGCGATTGACCAACTCACTCGTGGTCGCCACATCGTGCGTGATGAAGATGAAGCTCTGTTGGAGATCTCGCTTGATGCTCTTAAGGACGTTCATGATATTCGCCTGTGTGAGCATGTCGAGTGCCGAGGTTGGCTCATCGAGAATGACGAGGTCGGGCTGCGTGATCAGCGCCATGGCGAGGATCGCGCGTTGCCGCATACCGCCGGAAAGCTCAAATGAGTAGCGATCCAGGAACTCCGACGGCACCCCGACCATGCGGAACATCTCGGCGGCTTGCGCCAAGGCCTGTTTCTTCGGGATTTTTCGGTGGACGACTAGTGGCTCGCTCACTTGATCCCCAACCTTCAACACCGGATTGAGAGCGTTCATGGCCGCTTGCGCTACCATCGACATCTGCTGCCAGCGAACGTGCGTACGGAATCGCTCATCCGACAGCTCCATGATGTCCGTACCCAGCAACACGACGCTTCCCTTGTACGTGTGCACGTTTCGAGGAAGAAGTCGCAGAAGCGCGCGGATGAACGACGTCTTACCGCAACCGGATTCACCGATCACGGCAAGCGCCTCATCGTGCATCATGTCGAGGTCTATGCCGTCAACCGCCTGAACCGTCCCTTTGATCGTGCGAAAATAAAGGTATAGATCGCGCACTTGGAGCAGTTTCTCAGCCATTCTTGTTTATATCCCCCTTAATCGCGGGTTGAAGATTCGGTCAAGCGCGAAGCCGAGCATGGCGAACGCGAGTCCCGTTACCAGCAGCATGAATGCAGGCTCGAGGACCCAGTAATACTCTCCACGGAAGAGCGCGCCTTCCGTGTTCGCGTTGTTCAGGATCTTGCCCCACGTCGGCAGTGAGATGTCCCCAACTCCGAGGAAGGCGAGCGCCGCCTCGAGGAAGACGTAGCCGGGCGTCAGCGTGACGAATGCCGGAATCAGAATCGGAGCAACTTTGGGAATCATGTACCGGAAGATGATCCGGAATCCGCCGGCGCCGTAGGCTCGCGCCGCCTCGATGTACGGGGAGTTCTTTACCTGCAGGAAGAGCGCTCGGTAGGTCTTGATGGCCATACTGAAGATGCTGAGCAAGATGACGACGCCGAGGATCGTGACGATGTTCGGCGTATAGAAGATGCCCAACATGACCAGGATCGGCAGGAGGGGAAGCATCAGGTTCACCTCGGTGATCCGCTGGATGACCGCATCGACCCATCCTCCATACCAGACACCGAAGGCGGCAATGATGAACGTCAGCACCGTCGAGCCGACGGCCGCCAACAAGCCGAACATCAGAGCAATCGGCGTCCCCCAGAGGAGACCAATGATTAAGCCACGCCGCAAGTGATCGGTTCCGGCGATCCCGGCGACCTTGCCGTAAACAACGAGCTTCACGTCCAAGGTACTGTCGGCCTCGAACGTCTTCGCGAGGACGCGCAGCGTGTAAGTTCCTTGTTGCGGAACTGCCGCCGTCTCATACTTCAGCTCTTTCATCGTGTCATCGGGATTCGAGAAGAGACCGAGGAGCGGAGGAGTGCCGAGCGCAAGCTGCAGTTTCGTGTCAGTGGAGATCACGTGCCGGAGCTTGTAGATAGCTGAGTTATAGATCTGGAACTCGCGCCCGTCTGGCGTAATCCACGTGATCTTCACCAACGGAGTCGCGGTCTCGTAGTTCGCTACGAAGGCTATCGCGAGTTCCGACGGATGGACGTTGTACGGGAACTCGAACGTCAGCTCCGTGATTGTCTGCTTCGCTACGCCGGAACTTCCGAGAGGCTCCACGGAGAGAGGCTCTGCGTCTTCTGTATCGACGATAATGGTTACAGGCAGCTTGCTGTCGGGACCGCGGAACCAGTTCGTCCAGACGGGTGCCGCCCGCTTCGGGGAATCTGCCCACGCTTGAGACGATGTCTGCCAGAGCCGCTTCGCTTCGCTAAGCGGAATGGCGATGAGTGTTGCGATGGACGTGCCGACGAGGATAGCGATGATCACCAGCGCGACGATCGACGTCGGGTACTTGCGCAGGGTCGAGAAGACCTTCTTGACCTTCCTCATTGTGCACCCTCCTTGCCGAGCTTCACGCGTGGATCGATTAGCGCGTAGACGATGTCCAAGAAGAACACCGTGAACGCCAAAAGGTAGGCGAAGACCACGACAGTCCCGATGATAACCGGTGTGTCGAAAGTTCTGATGGCCGAGTAGTAAAGGCTGCCCAGCCCGGGCCAGCCGAAGACCGTTTCCGTGATGATCGCACCCTGCCACGACGTGATGAGGATGAAAGTGAACGCCGTGATCACCGCAGGCAGGGTCGGCCGTAGGATGTAGCGGCGCTCGAGTGAGCTGTTGCGCAGGCCCTTCGCCTTCGCTAGCTCGACGTAGTCTTCCTCCGAATGGATCAAGAAAAACGTTCGCCACGTGTACATGGCGAGGAAGATTCGCGCGATCACCCACGCCGTCAGAGGCAGGATCATGTGCTTCATCACTGTCAGTGCATACATCAACGGGGTCTCGGGGATCGACGAGCCGAGCATTCCGCCGAACGGCAGGACCTTCAGAATCGAGGCGAAAATCAGAATCAAGAAGAGCCCGTAGAACCATGCCGGGGCCGTCGATGTCGGTGCCATGGCGACGACGAAGCGATCGATCGCGCTCCCGTACCGACGAGACAAAAAGAGCGCTCCGAAAAGCGCTAGGAAGAAGACAATCACGGATCCAGTTGTGAACAGCACCATCGTGATTGGCAGGCGTTCGAGGATGATCCTGCTGACTTTCTTGGAACCGGAATCGCTCGAGAGGAACTGCGCTCGACCCAGGTCAAGAGTCATTGCGCCGTAGAGATGCTCGAAGCTTCGGATCAAGAACGGGCGATCCATTCCACGGGCAACCAGCTGTGCATTAACCTTGTCATTAATCCACGCCTGGCGATCCTCTCGTGACATCAGCCTGACGGCCTGGGTGTTTGACGCCTGCATACCAACCGCTTCTCTGATGCCCCCTTCGACGATCACATCCACGTAGCCACCCATGTTGGCAATCAAAATGGCAAGGTAAATGCCGACCGCCATCGTGAAAAACAACGTGAACACCCGGACCACCGTGTACCTGGCAAACCGCTTAAAGGAGCGCCACCCCGGATGGCTTCGTTTCTTCTGGGGAAGCTGAGAGCCCTCCGATCCCCACGAAGGTTTCTCTCCTGAAATCGTCATAAGCACCGTGTTCTCCCTTAGCTTCAACGACCAGCTATAAACAAGAGGGTCACAGAGGAGCTTTTCTGCGACCCTAACCGTATTTCCCGTTCTCCCCGGCGGATTGGCCTCGTTCTACCGGCCAAAGCTCCCGCGCACAGGGAAGACGTAATCCACTTCTGCTACGCTACCGCAGCGTGGTGAAGGAGACCTGCGCCGTACCAGGAAGGACGACGGTCTTGACAACGACTACGATCTCCAATTGGTTCGCACCTACAGGCAATCCGAGCGTATCCTGGATCGTTACTGTTGCCTGTCCGTCGCCAATCACTACTCCCTTTCCATCCTCGGCGATGTTTCCTTCGGCATCGATCAGGAGGTAGATAACTTCCTTGATGTTCTCCGCGGGATACGCTTCGCCATCCAACGTGATGGAAATCGTGAAGACCGCGGGGATTCCGATGTATACCGTCTCGTCGTAGTCAGACACCGCGACATCAGGAATCGCGACTTCGTCGAAGCGGCCGAGGTAATGTCCGGCCTCGTAGAAGTAGTCCGGGTTGTTGCGCAGGACGATGATACCGGCGAGCGGGTCGACCTGGGCCAAGTACATCGGTCCCGTACCGATCCAGTAGTGCCCGTTCTCGACTTCGAAGGCGCCGAGATTCGCGTAGCGTGTGGCGATTTCGTCAGCCGTGACGTACGCGCTCAGCGTGGCCGCGAACGGCAGGAAACCGTCGGCTTTGGCCGTCACCAAGTTGTCGCGCAACAGCTGCAGCTGCGGCCCGGCAACGTAGTTGATCCATTCGACGCCTAGGTCGGTCGCCTTCGAGTCACCGAACGCACCGAGGCCGGCCGCTTCGGTCATGTAGCCGATTGCGTACGAGTGCCACGAAGGCATGTAGCTTCCGCCCTGGCTGTTCGGCCAGAGGATCCCGGACTTGTCCTGCGCGATGGTCTCCGCGTACAGGCTGATCGCGGAATCGTAGACCTCGACGACGAGCGGATCCTCAGAGATGATCCTCACACCACGGAACGTACTCATGGCCGTGTTGTAGTCGGTGACCCTGTACTCATCGTAGATCTCGCTCTCAGGGAATGCCGCATCGAACGGGAAGCCGACGATGAGACCGCAGACCAAGTCTGCGAGCGACAGCGGACTGCCGTCGTGCCACTTCACCGTGCCGTCTAAGAGCCAGCTGGGATAGGTGAGGGTGGTCTTGGACGCGCAGTCGGTGACGCCGTCCGGGTAGACCTCGCTGATCGGGATGAACACTTGGTTCACTGGATCCCAATCGCCCCAGGCATCGCCAGGAACCTCGATCGAGTCAACAAACTCCAGCGTGCACCAGCCGTCTTCGACGGTTGTGTCGTCGATGATGACAGGCTTGCCGGTCAGGCACACGACCTCGGCCTTCTCCACCATGTGCGGAATCGGAATTCCGGTGTGCGGATGGCTGTAGATCGGGTAGTCCTGCGTCGGGCGCATGAACATGTAGTCATACGTCCAGTTCGAGCCGTTGACGGGGTTGATCGCGTTGACGAGGAACTCCTGGTTCGAGACGACCATGTCGCCGCCTAGGATTGGCGCGCCGTCGTCATCGACGAAACGGAGCGCGTGCGTCACGAACCGGTGGATGAACGTTCCGGCAGCGAGGTCGTGGATGCCCGCGGTGCCTTCCGGCTGCATGTACGCCGACGCGTTGTTCCAAGCCCACACGTGAGTCGGGTTCTCGCGCATTTGCGCTTCGCACAATCGGAAGAGATCGAGGCGCTCTTCGGCCGAGTTGTAATCGCCCGTGTAGATCCTGCGGGCGGCCTCGTAGAAGCCCGCGCCGAACGTGGCGTCGCACCACTCCTGATCCATATTGTTGTAGGGGAAAACGCCCATGGCCTGGTCCGTGTACATCTGAGCCCACGTCGATGCCGACGTCAGACTGATGCCACTCGACCCCCAACCTTCCGTGTAGAAGTTCCACGTCAACTCCTCCGGAAGGCTCAAACCCCAGTAGTTGTACAGATCTCCACCGCTACCGTAGACTCGTTTCGTCGTGAAGCCCGCCTTCTCCATCTGATCGCAGAAGTAGTCGCCCATCTCGTGGCGCTCGTCGCTGAGACGGATGGTTCCGACGATTTCGATGACTTCCATCTCGCCGGAGACGGTGTTGGCGATGGTCCAGTTCCCAGCGGCGTTCTTCACTCCGCCCAGCTCAAGCATTCGGTCTTCAATCATCTGCAGACCGAGCGCTTCGTCGAACACGAAGGCGAGTCTCGTCTTCGTGGTTTCGACGATGATGGACGGGTAGGTGGCGGCCGTAGGAAGAATAGCCGAGTACATCGGCATTGCGTTGTCGAGCAGGAACTCGGAAACCCATAGCTCCTTGTCGCAGAGCTTCTGCGCGGCCACGCGGATCACTTTGTCACCGAGCGGGTTGAATCGACCGTCGCTCGAGTACTCTACAGGGTTGTAGAGGAGTCCGCGGTAACCGGAGTACGCTCTGTTATAGGGGATGTTGTTCTGGTCAAGGAGCTGCACGTTGCCACCGGTTACTTGGTAACCGTGCATCGTGATGTCCCCTGCGATCGTCCTCTCAATAGCATCAACCTGGTCTATCACTGTGATGAACGTCAGGCTGTCCAAGAACGAGCCTTGACGCGCAGCACCTGAGAACGCAATGATAGCCAGTATCAGGCAGACTAGCAAACCAATTTTTCGCATTTGTGTTCCTCCTTGCCCGATGGCGCGACCATGAAGAAGAAACGCAAACCTCTTAAGCTTCTGGTCACGCGCACTCGGTAACCTTTTGCTCCGCGACACCCACCCTTGCGGAGGGGTGCCATCTCTTTCTTCGACCTAGTGGATAGGCAAAATCAAGTATAGTCTTTTGGGGTAAGGAATGTCAAGAATATCTCTCGTCCAGAATAGACTGATCCGAGGGGGGTGAATAATCGGGAGATTGAGAGATTGAATGAGCGGGAGATTGAGATATCGGCCTCTGGCCCGGAGGGAAGAAACAAACTACCCCGCCGTAAGCGGTCGGGGTATTAATAGCATCACGTCACACCGGCGAAGGCCGGTGTCCACGAACGAACCACTGGATTCCGGCATGCGCCGGAATGACGATATTCGTAGCAAGCTGCGGGGAATCCAACCCGCAGAGATTGAATGATCGACCGTCGGCCCTGAAGGACCTCTGCCCCGGAGGGGAGATTGGGAAGTCAAATCACTCAATCACTCCCTCGCTAAATCACTCAATCCTTCACTCACTCCCTTAAGCCCGTTTGAACCTGCGGTCAAGTTCCTCGCGGGAGATCGTAAAGATGATCGGCCGCCCGTGTGGGCAGGTGTAGGGGTTCTCCAGCGTCATCAAGCGATCAACGAGGTCCTGCTGCTCTTGCAGTGGGATTCGATCTCCCGCCTTGATCGCCGCTCCGCAGGCGAGTTCGGAGAGGAGGTGGTCGAACAGGGTATCTCTCACTTTTTCTCCCCGCGCCAGCTGCTCAACGATCTGCTCGATCGTACCCTGAAATCCGTACCGGCTCTGCCCTTCTGCGAGGAGACTCGGGTACGCCCGCAGGATGAACGTCCCTCCTCCGAACTCGTCGAGGACGATCCCGACCTTAGCGAGTTCCTCTCTCCCCGCAATGAGGAGTTCGGCGCTCTCGAAGGGTAGTTCGAGACGGACCGGGAGGAGGAAAGCCTGTCGCGGGATCTCTCCACGCGCAAGCTCAGCTCGTAGCCCTTCGTAGAGTATCCGTTCGTGGGCAATATGCTGATCCACGATCTCGAGGCCGGTCGGTGTCTCTACTAGGAGGTACGTCCCCTGGAGCTGCCCGATGACGCGGCGATCGCTTCTAGCTCTGATTTTTTCTGTGGCACGCTCTGCCTGCCGAACAGAGACGGCCCCTTGCAGGTCGAGTGGGAGAGCGGAGGAACCCTGCGAAAAATGGGGTTGCATCCGTTCCTGAGACCCTTGCTCGCTCCCTTGGGAAAGGAACGGGGAGACGACGTAGCGCGAGGAGAGGGCGCCTTGCAGGGCACGGGTGAGTGCCTCCTGCACGCGGCGGGGTTCGGCGAAGCGGATCTCCTCCTTGCGCGGATGCACGTTCACGTCCACCCCTTCGAGCGGAAGGTCGATCATGAGGACCGCGAGCGGGTAGGACCCATGGCGGAGGATTCCCTGGTAGGCGCTCGCGAGCACGTAGGAAAGGGCGCGATCGCTCACCGGGCGGCCGTTGATGCAAAAGAGTTGATCGCGGCGGTTACCGCGCTTGATATCGGGTGGACTGATGTAGCCTGTGATTCGGATCCTATTGTGTTCGATCTCGATCGGGATGAGCTGTTGCGCGACCTGTGCCCCGTAGACCTGGGCGATCCGGTCGAGGAGTTTTTTCGCACGTGGGGCGGAGAAGACGAGCCTCTCCCCGTGCTTGAGGGACCACCCAACCTTTGGGGAGGAGAGGGCAAGCCGGTGGAGAACGCGATTGGAGTGGAAGAACTCGGTGCGGGCCGCTCCGAGGAAGCGTGCCCGTGCCGGGAGATTGAAGAAGAGATCCCTCACTTCTATGGTCGTTCCGGGTGCCCGTGCTGCAGGGATCGGATCATCGATTTTGCTGGCCTCAACCTGCACGCTATACGCTTCTTCCTGTTCTCGCAGGCGAGAGGTGATCCGCACGCGGGCGACCGCGGCAATGCTCGCCAGCGCCTCACCGCGAAACCCTAAGGTGGCGATTGTGTCGAGGTCTGCCTCCAGTGCGATCTTGCTCGTGGTGTGTTTCTCTACGCAGAGGCGCAGATCGTCCGCATCCATCCCTTCTCCATCATCGCGAACAATGATCGCGCTCTTCCCCCCTTCTTCCAGTTCGATGGCGATAGTCTCACTTTTTGCGTCAATTGCGTTCTCCACGAGTTCCTTCACTACCGATGCAGGACGTTCGATCACCTCACCGGCCGCGATCTTTCGTGCTAAATGCTCATCCAATCGTTTGATCTTCATCGTCTCTCAAGCCTAGCGTATTCGATCTCTCCCCACAACACCTTGGCGAATGCCACGGGAATGAAGTATCGTAGGCGAGGAGGAGGGTGAAATGAACACGATCAGCGACCTGCGTAAGGCCCTCGGCCTTTCTACCACAAATCAGGTTCGGAACAGGATCGAAGCGATCAAGGATATCCTCTCAGAATACTTGCGGCGAGGGCCCAACAACCAGATCCTGATTACGGATGACGGCGTTGCCTTACTCCGGCGCCTACAGGATCTTTACGATAGCGGGCTTACCATAACTGAAGCGAGTGAGGTTCTGCGTAGTAATGCAGATAAAAAGCTATTAATCGACAATACAGTTCCGACCGGTTTTGTATCAAACCGGATGAATGTCGGGAGTAATAGCGCGTTGATCGCCGCGCTGAAGGAGGAGATTGCCTTCCTGCGTGAGCGGGTCGCATTCCTCGAGGAGGAACGTCTTGGAAGGGGCGACAGGACGAGGCCACCGGCGTGGTGGGAAGGACTACGGGAGGATCTTTAATATGGGGCTCAATCTTCCGCTTCATGGGAACGAACGCTTACAGCAGGTAGTCGAACGGGTTGATCGATCTACGCGTCTCGCGACGCTGTGGGGCGCATCGAACGTAACCGCGATTGATCGGATGCACATCAATGACCACGGACCGGTGCACGTCAAGATCGTCACTAACATCGCCTTGAAGCTGTTGCGCTTACTCAACGAGGGTGGGATCGTGTCGAGTGTGGTAGCGAACTACCAGATGGATCCTGAGGATGCGGAGGTGGTTGTCTGCTTGGCCTCAGCCCTGCACGATATCGGTCATGTTATCCATCGGGAGAACCACGAAGAACTCTCCCTCGTCCTTGCCCCGCCGCTCATCGAGGGTTTCCTTGCCGACCTCTATCCCGAGAAAGAGGCTACGATTCTTAAAGGGGAGATCCTGCACGCGATCTACGCCCACCGCCGCGAGATTCAGCCCCTGACCGTGGAAGCAGGGGTGGTGAAGATCGCCGATGCGCTGGACATGGAGTCGGGTCGGGCACGCATCCCGTTCAAGAGCGGATCGGCTTCGATCCACTCCGTCTCTGCGATGGCAATCCGTAAGGTGCTCATCATGAAGGGAGAGGAGCGGCCGGTGAAGATCGACATCGAGATGTCGAACTCCGCAGGGATCTTTCAGCTCGATAACCTCCTGCGCGAGAAGATGAAGCGCTCGGGTATCGCCGAGCACTTCGAGGTGCTTGCCGAGGTAAAGGGAGAAGAGGAGAAGATCGTCACTCGATACACGATCGAATGAGAGGCCCGTAAATCGCCTCATCCGCCCCGCCCGTGCTCTGGAAGGGGACAACGTAGTTCTGTGAGCGCACTTGTCCTCTCTGAAGACCGTAGAGTTTGCTTCTCTACGCCATTTCAAGCCGCGGAGAGAACTTTCGCAACAAAAGTACCCTTTTGTTGCGACACCTGTCGCGCACCTTCCTCGCGCCTTCGGCTACCGTTCAAGCGGCAAAAGGGAGGAAAGATGCCGCTTGAGATCACGCACGAGGACTTCATAACGCCGT
>JAUWNS010000095.1 GCA_030612485.1 Candidatus Bipolaricaulota bacterium | reverse complement strand
ATGAGCCCAGACGATCACGACGAGTTTCTTGCCCGGATAGCCGAAGAAACTGAGCGCAGCAAAGAGACGTTCGTGGAGCATTTCCAAGCCAAGTATGGCGACTCTCACCGGTATCTCCCCGTGTGGATGGTCACTGAAGTCATGTCCTTTGGGAGCGTCTTGACCTTCTTTCGGAACTCCTCCAGCAAGGTCAAGACAGCTGTTGCATCGGAGTTCGGGATGCCCCACAAGGTTTTCGAGTCGTGGCTGCTATCTCTGAACACGATTCGGAACATCGTTGCCCATCACGCAAGACTGTGGAACCGTGTGCTTGGTCTGAAGCCGATCATCCCACGAATTACTGACTACCCAGACTGGCATACGCCCGTCAAGGTGGAGAATAAGAGGGTCTTTGCGATCTTGACCATCTGTCGCCATTGCCTGCGCGAGATCGCACTCCAGAGCAAGTGGATGGAGCGTTTGGAGACCCTGCTGGCAGGGTTTTCCACGATACCCAAGAGCTACATGGACATCCCAGATAATTGGAAGGAGTGCCCCATCTGGAAGGCATAGGAGAAGACGAGAGCCGTGCCGTGAGAGCCTGTAGGCATCATCCTTCATCAGGATCTTGATGACGGTTGATTACGGCGGGGCAAAACGGGGGGGGAGGAAGCGTAAAGGAATCGGAAATCGGATGCGTGAAATCGTAAACATCGGAGAGGCTGGGGTTCGATGAATCGTCAGGCAATCGTTAGGCGAGAATGCGGAATCGCCAGATGCGGATCGACAGAGGAATCGACCGACATTCGACCGATGAATTCTGTAAATCGGCCAATTGCGAAGGCGACAATCACGACCAAGACGATGACGACGAGCACGAAGACGGAAACCAAGGTGAGAACCATGAAGAACATGATCACGATCCGGAAGAATCTGAAGGGGGTGGAGTGCAATGTCTAGAACTGATGAGAAGGAGCGAGGATCGCGTTCAAATGGCGCAGCGAGAGTAACATCTGTTTCTGTTCTGCAGCAAGATGACTTGCACAGGAGGGATCATGGCGTATAGAGTTTTTATGAGCCATAACTCGGAAGATTTCGATGCAGTTCAGCGAATCGTGCATGCACTACAACAAATCGGGGTGGAGGCCTACGCGTATGAGAACGATCCTCAACCGGGAGATCTTGTTACGGACAAGATCAAAGAAGCCATCCGCTTAAGCGACGCAATGCTTGTTTTTCTTACGAAACGTGGAAGTGAGTCCGCTTGGGTCCAACAGGAGAGCGGCTGCGCAGAGATGGCAAACATCCCTGTTATACCGCTTGTGGAATCAGGGTTGGATAACCGGAAACTTGCGCTGCTTACAGGGAGGGAATATGTCGGTTTCGATCCGGCAGCGCCCGATGAAGCGTTTCCAGTTCTCAAAGATTTCCTTGGCAAGCTTGCACTGAGTAAGCACCAGAGGGAATGGCTCCAAGGGATTACGATAGTAGCGCTTGGCCTTCTCCTTCTGTATTTCTTGACCAAGGAAAGGTAGGTGAACATGTGGCTTGATAAGGAATTCTCTGTGTCGCTACGAGGAAGTACGCCTTCCGGTATCGGCGTGGACAATACATACTGCCGCTGCTCTTCAAGAAAGCTGATCGACAAAATCTGGAAGAATCTGAAGGGGATGGGGTTCGATGTGTGAGTGGAGCAACACCACGCTTGGCCAGCTAGTGGAGAATGGGCTTGCGGAACTCCAGACGGGCCCCTTCGGCACGATGCTGCATGCCTCCGCGTACAGAGCGAACGGTATACCCGTTGTGGCGGTGAAACACATCGGAGACAACCAGCTCATCCACAGCGATATGCCGCGAATCGATGCCGAAACTGTGGCGCGTCTCAGGAAGTACAAGCTGCAGGCGAACGACATCCTATTTGCCAGGAAGGGCGCTGTGTCGCGCCGTGCACTCGTGAAGGCTCAAGAAGAAGGGTGGGTGCAGGGTAGTGACTGCATCCGACTGAGACTCGACAGCAATAGGATTAACCCGGCATTCGTTTCCTATCTGCTTGGTACATGGGCTCACAGAACATGGATCGAGCAGCATGCACATGGCGCGACAATGCCATCCCTCAACCAGGAAATCCTGGATCTCATCCCTCTTGTGCTTCCCTCCAAGCCATATCAAGACAGGATCGCGCACATCCTTGGGACGCTAGACGACAAGATCGAGCTAAATCGGCGGATGAATCGAACGTTGGAAGCAATCGCTCGAGCGATCTTCAAGAGCTGGTTCATTGACTTCGACCCAATCATTGACAATGCGATCCTGAATGGGAAGCCGATTCCAGATGAATTTGCCAAGCGCGCAGAGGTTCGTCGTGAGATCCTGGCTCGAAGTCAACCCTCACCCCCGTCCCCTCTCCCAGAGGTAGAGGGGAGGGACTACCGTGGTGGGTTCGACTTCTCAGGGCTTGTCGAAACAGCGCGCGAGCTGAGGCAGAACCAGACGCCCGCCGAAGAAATTCTGTGGGAGCTGCTGCGAGATCGACGTTTTCTGGATCTCAAGTTCCGCCGCCAACATCAGATCGGTGACTACATTGCCGACTTCTACTGCCATGATCACAAGCTCGTGATCGAACTCGATGGTGGCATTCATCAAACCCAGTCACTCAAAGACGCCAAGCGTGATGCCTACATGCAATCCATCGGCATGACCGTCCTCCGATTCCCCAATCTAGATGTTCTCAATGTCCCTGAGCACGTCTTGTCCAAAATCGTCGAAGCCGTGGGTGTAGGCCCCTCTCCCTCTGGGAGAGGCGGGGGTGAGGGTGTGGCGGGCTATCGCCACTTATTCCCCGACAGTTTCCAAGATTCCCCCCTCGGCATGATCCCGCGGGGATGGAAGGTTGTCCCCTTTGCAAAAACCGTCGAGATTATTGGGGGAGGGACGCCAAAGACAAACGTGGATGAATACTGGAACGGGGGCATCCCTTGGTTCTCGATTGTCGACGCTCCGGCGGCCTCGGACATCTTCGTGGTTGACACTGAGAGAACGATAACCCCGGCAGGGTTGGAAGGTTCTTCAGCACGGCTTCTTCCTCGCGGTACGACGATCATCTCCGCACGAGGTACAGTTGGCCGGCTTGCTCTTGCCGGTATCCCTATGGCAATGAATCAATCTTGCTATGGGTTGCGCGGACTCCACGACGCCTACGGTTACTACACGTACTACGCGACACGGTGGATTGCTGTGCTCCTGCAGCAAATGGCACATGGATCGGTTTTCGACACCATCACTCGGAAGACACTCGCCTCTGTGATGATTCCCAAGCCGGGAGAACGACTCATCAGGGCGTTCGAACGCGCAGTCACCACACCTCTTTCGAGAGTCCTAGCCAACCTCAAAGAGGCGCGTTCTCTCCGAACGTGTCGTGATGTTCTTCTTCCGAACCTTCTTTCGGGCGAGCTCGACGTTGGAGGTGTTCTCTAGTGCGTATCGATAGAGTCCAGATCGAGAACTTCCGCTCCATTAAGAAACTTGACATCGAACTAGGCGATATTTGCGCGCTGGTTGGTCCCAACAACTCAGGGAAGAGCAACTTCCTCGAGGCACTGCGCCGCGTTCTGGAGCGCGACTGGGTGCGGGTCTATTCCTTCACTGAGGAGGATGTCTTCAGCAGAGATCCTGACAAGGACATCATGATCCGAATCTGGTTTGACCCCCCTCTCCTCTACGAGACCTTCAAAAACGTCGATCCCACCGAGATCCATGGATTGGAGTTCCTTTGGACACGTTACAAGAAGGGGGCACGTTCTGGAGAGCGTAGACTGCAGCAGACCTGTCTGAATAAGCATGGGGATCCCGCACAGGTACTAGCCAGAGCTCCTCGAAAAGGGGAGCAGCGCCAGTACAAACCGCTTGTGACGATCCCGTCTGAGGTTCAGGAACAGGTACCACTGATTTACATTGGAACCAGTAGAGCGCTTACCGACCATCTTCCGAGAGCTCGGTATTCACTGCTAGGACAGCTCATGGATGACATTGACTGCGACTTTCACGATCCGAGTTGTGTGATCCCGGTTCGGCGCGAAACCGGCATTGAGACGATTACGCGGGCGGAACACTATTCCGAGCTCTCGGAAGGCATGATGGCGCTTCTGCGAACCAACGCACTACAAGAGCTCGAGGACGACCTCAGATCTGAGGCTCTAAGGTACCTAGGATTTGATCCAGAAGAAGACATATCGAAGCTCGACTTTCGATTCGCCGCATTCGACACGAAAAAGTTCTACCGCTCGCTGGATCTTCTAGTCAGGGAGGAGGGTTTTTCCATTAGCGCGACTGAGTTGGGGGAAGGGTTCCAGAATGCGATCGTGCTCTCATTACTCAAGGCGTTCGAGAAGAGGAGGAAGCAAGGTGCAATAATCCTCATCGAGGAGCCGGAGATGTTCCTCCATCCGCAGATGCAACGATCGCTATATCGGATGCTCAGAGAGCTCGCGGACGACAACCAAATCGTGTACACGACGCATTCGCCTCACTTCCTAACAGTCCCGGACTACACGCACGTAGGTCTTGTCCGAAGAGACACGGAAGGAACCACGATTCAGTTCTCTGATCTGAAGCCGGAGACTGTTAATAGGGAGAAGCTCCAGAAGGAGCTCGATCCTGATCGGAGTGAGTTGTTCTTTGCAGACCACCTGTTGCTTGTTGAAGGTGACACTGAGCGTCTAGCTCTTCCGGAGTATGCACGAAGGCTCGGCGCCGATCTGGGGGCAGCTAACACAAGCATTGTCGCGGTGGGGGGGAAACGAAATCTCAAGCCATTCCATGAGATTGCCTCATCTTTCGGCATCCCAGTTGGCATCCTCTACGATCGGGATTCGTCAGACTTCGAAGCTAAGCGCGACAAGGAGAAGTTGTTCAACGCCGAATTGGATGCTCTTGCATGTCCTGACGGTACCTGTCAGATCTGGCGACTCGAGAAGGACTATGAGGACGAGCTTCGAAGAACTATTGGCGAGGCACGGTATCTCGCGCTTTGCGAGAAGTATGGGAGGAATAAAGCGCTTCGTGGACGACTGATAGCTACTGAGCAATTGCTGCCCATACCGGAGAAGCTCGTTTCGGCGCTTTCGTGGCTAGTAGGGCGGGAGTTGTCCGAATGAGCCGGTGTTGTGGAACCCACATTAAACAGGCCCCCCCTTGACTGGTTCGAGGAGCCGCAATGGACTGTTTTCTGCGCTTCCGACATTGCAACGGGTGATCACCAATGATCGAGATCCACCCAAACCTCTACGTCGGGCATCAGGGCGACTACGAGTACCTGGTCCAAGGCCAAGACGGTTGGGCTGTCGTCCACGCCTGCAAGGAACCATACCATCGGAATCTTCTGGGCTATACAACCCGTGGCGCCCCGAAGGATCACCCGGTGGACCGGGCACACACACAGATGTGGGCGCACCCGTAGGTGCGCCCCTACCGACTTACCGAAGGCCCACAAACCATGAATAACGTTCTCGCAACCCGCCGCCGATCCATCCGTCTGAAGGATTGGGATTATTCGCGCACTGGGATGTATTTCGGCACGATCTGCGCGCAGAATCGGGTGTGCTTGTTTGGTGATGTAGTGAATGGGGATATGCGGTTGAATGATGCTGGGCGGATGGTTGAAAAATGGTGGTCGGAATTGAACCACAAATTCCCCATGGTACAAACCGACCAATTTGCTGTGATGCCAAACCATGTACACGGAATCATTGCCATCGTAGGGGCAGCCCTGCGTGTCTGCCCTCACGACCTACCTGTCTGCCCCGATGAACCGGGCGCACACACAGGTGCGGGCGCATATACGAATATGGGTGCACACACAGGTGTGGGCGCACACACAAGTGCGGGCACACACATAGGTGTGCCCCTACCAAGAATTGTTCAATGGTTCAAAACCATGACGACCAATGAATATATCCGCGGCGTCAAACAATTTGGATGGCCACGGTTCGATCGGCGGCTATGGCAACGCAATTACTACGAACACATCGTCCGAAATGACGACGAGTTAAACCGAATTCGTGAATACATTATGAATAATCCGCTAAAATGGGAATTGGACCGCGAGAACCCGAACGCTAAATCCGAGGTCCACGCACCGGAGGTGCCATGGCTGGTATAGCTGAATCCCACGTCGAAGAACTCGCTCTCGAATGGTTTGAGGTACTGGAATGGACCGTTCTCCACGGCCCCGATATTGCTCCTGACGAGCCAGCCGCTGAACGCGTTAGCTACGCCGATGTAGTCCTTCGAGGCCGCCTGGAAGCAGCGATCGATACCCTGAATCCAGCCCTGCCTGCTCAAGCCAAGGAAGAGGCCCTCCGCAAGGTTCTCCACGTCGATTCGCCGTCGCTCATCCTTCGCAATCGAACGTTCCACAGGATGCTGACCGATGGGGTTGAGGTCGAGATTGCCGAGGATGGTCGCGTACGAGGTGAGCAGGTGAAGCTGATCGACTTCGAGAATCCGGATGCGAACGACTGGCTCGTCGTCAACCAGTTCACGGTTGTTGAAGGTCAGCATAACCGCCGCCCAGACATTGTCGTCTTCGTCAACGGCCTCCCGCTGGCCGTGATCGAGTTGAAGAACCCGGCCGACGAGAATGCAACCATCGAGACGGCGCGCAAGCAGTTCGAGACGTACAAGGCCGAGATTCCCAGTTTGTTTGCGACGAACGAACTGCTCATCATCTCCGATGGTCGCGAAGCACGGATGGGCTCGCTCACGTCGACGCGCGAATGGTTCCTGCCGTGGAAGACGATCGAGGGCGACAGGATCGCTGCCGCAACGGATCTCGAACTGGAGACGCTGATCAAGGGCGTGTTCGACAGGGCACGGTTCCTCGAGTTGGTCCGACACTTCATCGTCTTTGAAGACTCGGACGGCGAGATCGTCAAGAAGATCGCCGCCTATCACCAGTTCCACGCGACGCAACGGGCCATTGAGCAGGTAGTTGCCACTTCGAAGCCCGGCGGCAAGAAGCAGGGCGGCGTGGTCTGGCACACCCAGGGTGCGGGCAAGAGCCTGACGATGGCGTTCTTCGCCGGGAAGCTGGTCCTTCGCCCAGAGATGCGCAATCCGACGATCGTGGTGATCACCGACCGCAACGACCTCGACAATCAGCTCTTTGGAACCTTCTCGCGATGTCACGAAATCCTTCGTCAAGCACCGAAGCAAGCAGAGAGCCGGGAGCATCTGCGCAAGCTGCTCAGCGTGGCGGCGGGCGGGGTGGTCTTCTCGACGATTCAGAAGTTCATGCCGCCTTCGGCGGCACCCTCACCTCAGTCCTCTCCCAGGGGGAGAGGAAGCAGCCGTGTGTCGGAACCCGAAATGCCACTCCTAACGGATCGCGACAACGTCGTCGTGATCGCCGATGAGGCGCACCGCAGCCAGTACGACTTCATCGACGGCTTCGCTCGTCACATCCGTGACGCGCTGCCGAACGCGACGTTCATCGGGTTTACCGGCACGCCGATCGAGCTGTCCGATCGTAACACGTACGCCGTGTTCGGGAACACGATCAGCACGTACGACATCCACCAAGCGGTGGAGGACAAGGCGACGGTGCCGATCTACTACGAGAGTCGGATCGCCAAGCTCGACCTCGATGAGAAGGAGAAGCCGCACATCGACGAGGACCTGGAGGAGGTCACCGAAGGGGAGGAGATCGAGCGCGTCGAGCGGATGAAGTCGAAATGGTCTCAGCTCGCGGAGATTGTCGGCACGCCAAAGCGTCTTGAGCTTGTCGCGGATGATCTGCTCACCCATTTCGACCAGCGGCTGTCGGCGATGGAGGGGAAGGCGATGATCGTCTGCATGAGCCGCCGCATCTGCGTGGACGTCTACAAGCAGGTCGTCAAGCGTCATCCAGAGTGGCACAGCGAGGACGATGAGCAGGGCACGGTCAAGGTCGTGATGTCGGGCTCGGCTTCCGATCCGGTGGACTGGCAGCCTCACATCCGCAACAAACAGCGCCGCGATCGGCTGGCGCAGCGGTTTAAGGATCCGAACGATCCGCTCAAGGTCGCCATCGTGCGGGACATGTGGCTAACGGGGTTCGATGCGCCCTGTCTGCACACGATGTATGTCGACAAGCCGATGAAGGGGCACACGTTGATGCAGGCGATCGCCCGCGTGAACCGCGTCTTTCGCGACAAGCCGGGCGGGTTGATCGTCGACTACATCGGATTAGCCGATGCGCTGCGCAAGGCGCTGCACAACTACACCGAGGGAACCGGGCGCGGAGAGATCGCATACGACCAGCGGGAGGCCGTGGCGATCATGCTGGAGAAGCTGGAGATTTGCCGGGGTTTCTTCCATGGCTTCGACTACACCCCGTATCTGAAGGGCAGCCAGCAGGAGAAGCTGCACTTCGCACCATTCGCAGAGGAGCACATCGTTCAGCAAGGCGAAGAGACACAGGGGTTCATCGAGGCCGTGGCCGCGCTGTCCCAGGCGTTCGCGCTCGCTGTACCAAAGCCGGAGGCGATCGAGGCGCGCGATGAGGTCGCCTTTTTCCAGCATGTCAAGGCAGCACTGGTCAAGCACACCGTTACGCACCTGCGCCCCGAAGAGGAGCTGAATGCCGCTGTGCGGCAGATCGTAGACAAGGCAATCGCGCCGGACCGGGTGATCGACATCTTCGAGGTCGTCGGGATCGACAAGCCCGACATCTCCATCCTCTCGGACACCTTCCTCGCCGAAGTGCGGGGGATGAAACAGCGCAATCTTGCGGGGGAGGTGCTGCGCAAGCTGTTGAACGACGAGATCAAAGTACGCCGACGGACCAACCTG
>JAUWNS010000052.1 GCA_030612485.1 Candidatus Bipolaricaulota bacterium | reverse complement strand
AAAGCACTGCTCATAAGGCGGCTCCAACAATCCTGGGTCCAGTCCCCGGGTGCACCTCAATCGCATACCTAATCACCCGATTCGACAGCTCATTTAATTCCATTCTTCGTGTCCTTCGTGCTCTTCGTGGTGAGTTCTCTTTGGCATCCGTCCCGTGCGAACCGAAATTAGAAGTCACTACCCACTCGAAACGATAAGGAACCTCACCGAATGACTTCCTCTCAAAGTTGATCAGAGCAGCAGAATCCGGAAAGATCTCAACCAGTAGGGAAGAGGACGGTAAACCATTGCGGAAGATAGAAGCACCCGGCGGAGATACAGGAACTCAGGCGGGTATAAAAGAAGAGATTGGCTTTGATTCACTCTCCGACTGCACGCTCTGCCCACGGGAGTGTCACGCCGATCGTCGCTCGCGAGCGCTCGGTTATTGCCAGACAGGGACAGGTTACCATATTGCCTCGATCTGCGAGCATACCGGAGAGGAACCGGTCCTGTGTAGAGAACACGGGATCTGCAATGTCTTCTTCACCCGCTGCAACATGCAGTGCATCTACTGCCAGAACTACCAGATCAGCCGCAATCAAGGGAAGGCCCTCAGTCAACAGCTCACGCTCGATGAGGTCGTCAACCGGATCGAGAGGATCCTCGACCGCGGTGTGAGCATCGTCGGCTTTGTCTCTCCCTCACACGTGATCCCGCAGATGAGAGCGATCATCGCCCGCCTGGAAGATCATCACCGTCACCCGACCTACGTGATGAACACCAATGCGTACGACAGGGTAAAGATGCTCGCCTCGCTCGAAGGGGTGATCGATGTCTACCTTCCCGACCTCAAGTACATGGACGGAAACCTCGCCGGGCGCTACTCCGATACCCTCGACTACCCCAAAGTAGCGACAGCCGCCCTCACGGAGATGTTCCGCCAAAAAGGAGCGGAGATTGTCCTCTCTCAAGACGGGTTGATTCGCTCGGGGCTAATCATCCGCCACCTCGTCCTCCCAGGCCAAGTCGAGAACAGCAAACGGTGCCTGCAATTCATTGCCGAGGAACTCTCTCCCGAGGTTCACGTCTCGCTCATGTCTCAGTATCACCCCACCTCACAGGTCGCATCGCACCCCGAACTCGGTCGTCCTCTCCACCCAGGGGAATACGAGGAGGTTCTCGCCGAGATGGATCGCCTCGGACTCCATCGTGGCTGGATGCAGGAGATGGAGAGCCATACGACATACCTCCCCGATTTCTCTCGCCGTCATCCCTTTTAATCCCCCTGAGCAGACTGTTAGTAAGCAAAGTGATTGATTGAGCGAGTGAGTGATTGAGTGATTTAACATCTGAATCTCCCCTCCGGGCCAGGCTCCGCCCCCAAGGGGCTCCAATCCCGGCGGGAGGTCCTTCAGAGCCGGCGGCCGATCATTTAATCTTCCAATTTCTCAGCGCTCTCTGCGTTCTCGGCGGCAAACAAAGAGCACAATCCAGCGCCATTGCGCTTGCATCGGACAGCGGCAAAGTGCTATGATGAGGGAGATAACCGGCAAGAAATGGGGGAGAACGGATGTCAGGACATTCCAAATGGGCTAATGTCAAGTATCGAAAGGAACGGCAGGACAAGAAGCGATCCAGTCTGTTTGCCAAGGTGATCAAAGAGATCACTCTTCAGGCAAGGAACGGCGATCCCGATCCGGCGAATAACCCCGGGCTGGCACAAGCACTCGAACGGGCAAAGGCAGCAAATCTTCCTAAGGATAATATCGAGAGGGCGATCAAGCGCGCCACTGGCGAGCTTGAGGGGGTCTCCTACGAGGAGATCACCTACGAGGGGTACGCCACAGATGGAGTGGCTGTCTTGTTGCGCGTAGTAACCGACAATCGCAACCGGGCCGCAGCCTCAATCCGCCACATCTTCAGCAAGCACGGAGGGAACCTAGCCGCCGCAGGAAGCGTCGCCTGGTTGTTCGACCGCCGCGGGGCGATCACGATCGAGGAGATCCCCGCGGGAATGGACCGGGATGAGGTGTTGATGTCGTTGATCGAGCTCGGTGCACAGGAATTAGACGATCAAGGAGAGGTAATCGAAGTCTACTGCGCCCCGACCGACCTACCCTCCTTGAGTGAGGGAATACGCAACCTGGGGATCACCCCCAGCCGCGCTGAGGCGACGATGCTCCCCAAGAACACCGTCAAGGTGGACGGACATACCGCGGAGAAGGTCCTTAAGTTAATCGATGCCCTCGACGACAACGAGGATGTACAGGAAGTATTCGCAAACTTCGACATCCCCGACGAAATCCTGGCAAAGATGGGTGAAAACAGTTAGACCGAGGGAAGGAGGGAACAGAAAACAACACCGCTCGTGTTTGCTGAAGGCAACACGTGGTTTTTGTAAGATCATAAAAAGGAGATGTAGAGAAAATGAAGAAGACACTGGTGGTGTGTGTTATTTTAGCGGGGTTGCTCACCGGAATCGCAATGAGTATAGGAGCTCAACAGTCGCATGATGCATGGATTCCCGGGCTCGCATCGTTCTTTATTCCCGGATTGGGACAGCTGCTCAACGACGAGGTAGATAAGGCAATCATCCACTTTGGAGTCGGCCTGGCGATCCCGTTTGCCGGAGCCTTCGCCGTATCGGTCCTACCGTGGAATCTATGGACAGCAGGATACTCTGCGGTCGCCCTCGCTACCGTTGGTTTCCGCGTTTACAGCGGCTTGGATGCCTACAACGTCGCCAAGGATACAGGATTCTCTCTGGGGATGACCGAGGACGGGTTGACCCTCTCGTACAGTTTCTAACGAGTAAGCAACAACAACGATGTGGTGATGAGTGCCACCACGGTAAAGAGCTTCAGAAGACCCCGGTCGAGCATGACCGGGGTTTTCCTCGTCTCAAGAAGCGAATTCTTTGCTGACACAATCTCCCCGGACTGCGGATCGATCTCCAGCTTGAGGCACCCCAAGTAGCGACCGAATGCACCGGCCTGTAGGATTAGGGTCTTCCCTTCTCGCACCGGATCAGGTGTGGTTTCGTGAGAGTGGCCGGTGAGGAAGACGTCAATATCGGGAACCACGCGTGCAATTTGTATCGCTCGCGCCACGGGCAAGTGCCCCAGGACGATCACGAAATCGGCTTTCCCTTCCGTCTCCTTTAGTGCTCCCTGAATTGCCTGCGCCGGATCAATGTATTTCAGCCAGGGATAGTCCGGGTAGGAGAGGTACTCCGAGGTGATCACGCCGATCACCAGCACCCGCATCCCTCCGGTAGTGATCATCGTGTAGGGGACAAACGGCGCTCGATTTCCGGCAAAGGGGATCATGTTGGCACAGAGGAGAGGGAAGTTTGTCTTGGAGGAGAGTTCGGCCAGTCGATCCACACCGTAGTAGAGCTCGTGATTACCGATTGCCATTGCATCGTAGCCAACACGGTTCATCCACGCTACCATCTCATCCGCACCCCACACGGCATAGAGCGGCACGCGGAAATCCTGCCAGGTGTCCCCAGAGTCAAACAGAAGGACGGGGCTACCGTTCGCCCTCTCTTCTTCGATAAGTTCACCCAAACTCGCCAAGGGCGTGAGCCTGTCGTGAATGTCGTTTGTATAGAGGATCATGAGCGACGAGGCAGACACGGCCCATCCTATTGACAAAATCGTCAGGAAGACAAAGACAGTAAGCGACCAACTGTGGAGCTTCACCCGTTGCTTCATCCCCATCTCAACTCCTGCGTGTCATCGTCTAAGCAATGCACGAAGGGCACATCCGCCGCGTTTCGCTCCGCGTTCCCTATCACAAGCTCACTCCAAGCGACGCTCCCCATTCTTCGCCGCGATAGTAGATGGAGAGCCCCCACACGCCTTCATGCGGGAAGAGCCGCAGTGCGGCAAGGAGCGAGTAGTGTGTTTCATATTCCACTCCGAGCAAGATGCTGTACCACTGGTTCGGAGAGGTGGTGATCGTCGCCCATCGCTTCCCACTAGATCCAAAAATCCGGCCCCAGTCGATCTCCACCGGCCCAAGGAAGAGCGCGGAGAGCAGTGTGAACCCGTCTTGCGAGAAATCAAACGATATATTAAGTGGTCCCAGGCGATCGACGAGCAGCGCCCGTACTTCAAGCGAGAATAGATCGGAGGGAGACGTCGTCATCCAGAGGTCAAGACGATCGGTGATCGCTCGGCCGACCCACAGTGAGGGGCCTGTGCCGGAAGAGAAATCGAGCTTGTAACCGGTGAGCCCTTGCTCGCCTATGCTCTCCGCGATCGGAAGATCGAGGAATAGTTGATGCGGATAGGCGCATGCAACCACCGACGTGGCAAGTATGAATAGGACCAGGCCCAGTGTTACCTTCATGACAAGCATAAGCTACTACAAAGCGCGGTGTTCGACAAGAACTATCGACCAGAGAACGAATCAGGCAGTTTTCTCTCAATCACTGAATCGATAGCCTTTTCTTGCTCATCCGTGCCCGAGCGGCCCCTTAGCGATTCTGCAATAGCGCGATGCTGATCCGGATCAGGTCGTAGTCGACCTCTCCTCCAAGCGCACGGTGGATCGGCCCAAGTTGGTCGGTACCTATCTGCGTGACAGCCTCTGCAACACGATGAAAGGTCTGCTCCCCAACCCAGGGCGAGGGATCCTCGATCCTCTCCTGATTGATGTACGCGACCAGGTACTTAACCACTGTTGACGGTACGCGGTCGAGCGAACGTGCGATCTCCTCAATGGAGACACCCTGTGCGAACAGACCGAACGCGATCTGCCGCGCCATGTTGAGTGTAGATCGCCGCTCCTTGCGCACGCCTCGTGCTCCTTGAGGAAGAGGCACATCCATCGCAAGTGAGTGTTCACGGCTGTATTCCTCGATGGCTCCGAGGAAAAGAGTGCCATATTGTTCGGCCTTTGCACTCCCGACACCGCGCGTCTGCAGGAAGGCTCCCAGGGTGGAAGGGCGGCGGCGCGCCATATCGCGTAGTGAGGCATCGCCAAACACAACGTAGGCAGGAACGTTCCTGTTCGTAGCGAGATCCCTGCGTAGGGTTCGTAGCGTCTCAAACAACCCGCGATCGACGCCCTCCCACGAGTCGACCGCCACCCTGGACGCACCGACAGGCCTATCCGCGATCTTACTCAGCTGTGGCGTCTCTTCACCCCGCAACACACGCCACCCTGCTTCCGTGACGTGCAAGACGTTGTACTCACCCGTCTTTTCCAGGGCCCCTTGCCCCACTAACTGTTCGATCCAGCCACGCGTGGTATTCTTCGGGACATCCGCAAGAAGGCCATGGGTAGAAAGGGCATCATGTTCACGCTCCAAGATACGTTGGTCGCGCGATCCTCTCAGCACCGAGGCCGTGTAATCGGCACCGAAGTGCTGATGCAACCGCACCACACAGGAGAGGATTTTCTGGGCGATCTCCATCGGATTCTCCATCGAGTCAACCTCCCCAAGACAGACGTCGCACGCGCCACATTTCTTCTCGGATAGACCTTGGCCAAAGTAATTGACAAGAGCTCGGTGGCGACAGGTGAAACCCGTGCAATAGGAGTACATCGCGTTCAGCTTAGATAGGGAGATCTCCCTGGCCTCTTCCGATTCCGTCTTCCCCAGGATGCTCTTCCAGATTCCGTAGTCTCCCCCCGACCAGAACAGAGAGCACTCAGCCTCTAATCCGTCGCGCCCTCCGCGACCACTCTCCTGCTGATAGTGTTCAAGCGACTTGGGCATCCCGGTGTGGATCACGGCGCGCACGTTCGACTTATCGATTCCCATGCCGAACGCGACTGTGGCGACGATGATATCGACCTCTTCCGCTATGAAGGCGTCCTGGCTCTTCTTCCGAGCCTCTGCGATCATGCCCGCATGGTACGGGGCAACGCGATAGCCCCGTTCTGTTAGTCGCACACACAGGTCATCGACGTCAACCCGCCGGATGCAGTAGATGACAACCGATTCCCCGTGATGGCGACCGAGCACGGCGCAAACCTGTTCTACCGTGTCAATGCGTCTGTTCACCCTATATACAAGGTTCGGGCGATCGAAAGATCCAATCAGAACCTCGGGATCCTCCAGGTGTAACTGGAGCACTATGTCACGCCGAACGTGCTCTGTGGCAGTGGCAGTGTAAGCGTGGATCGCAATGCCAGGGAATGCCTCCTTCAACCGACCCAGCCGCCTGTACTCCGGGCGGAAGTCGTGCCCCCACATGCTGACACAGTGCGCCTCATCGATGGCGATCAACGAGACATCGACCTGCCTCAGGAAGCGGACAAAACCGTCCGTAGCGAACCTCTCTGGGGCAACGTAGAGGAGCTTCAGCTTGCGATTGACAACCTTTTCGATGACCGCATCCTGCTCGTGCGCAGATTGACTACTATCGATGCGCGCCGCAGAGATCCCGCACTCGGTCAGAGCATCGATCTGGTCCTTCATCAGAGAGATCAAAGGAGAGACAACGATCGCCAGCCCAGGGAGGACCACCGCCGGGGCCTGAAAGCAGATGGACTTCCCTCCCCCAGTAGGGAGAACGACGATGGAATCGCGGCCGCACAGGACAGACTCGATGGCCCTCTCCTGCAACGGCAGGAAGCTATCGTACCCCCAGTACTTCTTCAACGCATCCCTGACGTCCCGAAGCGAGGTCATGCGGGTCCCTCCCTCATCAATATCATAAATACCGTGAACGGCACGGGTATACGAATGACGGAAATGATAAGAATCTACACGTCTGATTAAGCCCGCACACCGTCTCTATCGATTTGCTGAAGTAGTTTCTCCAGACTCGTCCCCTCCAGTGAGGGAAGCACGAGGTCGGCATGGTCGAAGGAGAGGTTTTTGGTCATCTCATTGGGAACGGCGATGCAGAACATTCCTGCTGCCTTGGCTGCGCTGACACCGTGCGGCGAATCTTCGAGTGCGAACGCCTCTCTCGGAGCAATCCCCCACGCGGCGAGCACAGCTGAGTACAGATCTGCGGCAGGCTTTGTGTGCACCACATCATCAGAGCAGCGGATCGTCTCAAAGCGATCGCCGAGACCAAGGCGTGTAAGGTGCCCGACCACCCACGCGCGTTCGGAACTCGATGCGATCCCCAACCGCAGGTTGCGCTTGAACGCCTGCTCAATCAGATTGACCACTCCCGGAAGTATTCCCTCCGCTTGAATCAGGCTCGCCTCGCACTGGTGGTGCTCAATACGAATTGCCTCGCGATCGACCGCCTGTCCGAGCAGCTGTTCCAGGTCAATGCACGGGTCGAACGCGCCCGGCGACCGTCCAATGTAGTCGACCCAGCCGTCAAGGGTAAGCTCCTGTCCGTGTTTGGCAAAGACTTCCTGCCAGGCACGAAATACCGGAAGCTCCGTATCGAGTATCAGGCCATCAAAATCGAATATCACCGCTTTGATCATTCCTCTCTTCTCCTCTCTATCGAACCGCTTGACCGTTAATGGTACCCGAAACCTCCCCCACTGACCGCTCTGCTAAATCCGTGCTCCTATTGACACTTTCCCTCTCTCCCCTATACTGAGGGAGAGGGAAGATCAGGCAGTCATAGATCCTCGTCATGCTGCCCCCGCTCAAGGACCTGCTTTTAAAAGGAGGAAGAGTGTTATGAGACGACTTTCACGCATTGGTGTCCTGTTGGCAATTGCATTACTGCTCTTCAATCTGTTGTGCCTTTCCCAAGCTGAAACGCCAACCGGCTGGGCAATCAGTGATTTGCAGCTAATTAGCACAGCAAGCAAGCCTGATTGGGGGGATCACTGGTCCGGACCGGTTGAGGCAGCGACGATCCTGGCTTGGTTTCACGATCACGGCTTTCCACTCCTGATGAAGGATTGGAACGGTGATGGGGTAATAGACGAACTCGACACCATCGAATTAGCAAACTTTTTCGGGGATGGTGTCATGGAGACAGATTCCCCACGGGGAACGACAGATGCCCGCCTCGTACGCGGATTAGCGACCTATGTTGCCGAGGTATATCCTAACGAGTTTGAGCTCAAGATCTACGACGTGGGGTTCCCGGCCGAATTTGCCCGAGAGTTCCCTGTCTCTTTCGCCCCGGATGCGATCCCTGGAATACTGTTGACTCTCGAGCCTGAACCGAATTACCCTGCTTACATCTACGAACTACGAAGCGCTGAAGGGGTGATCATCGGGATCGAAGAAGAAGGAAATAAGCTTAATTACTACCTCGCCGGCCGCTCGTTCCTCTTTGAGCCAACAGACGACGGGTATCACCCGGTCGATTTTGCGTGGGGAAAAGAAGATCGTTGGGAACCCGGGATCCACGGACAAATATTGGAAACAGAAGCAATGGAGACCGATGCCCTCTACATTTACTACGAGGGTCAATGGGTGAAAGTCGAGTTCATGCTCGCCCTTTCTCCAGCGATAGAACACGATAAGGATACAACCATTCACGGCCCCTGTCCCGAGGGAGCGATCGGTTATGATGTAACAACCACAACCACTGGGTATGGTGAGATCGAGATCGAGGAGTGTGTCACCCGGGATGGAGACGTCGACACTTATACATACGACGTCAGGAATATAAGCTTTGTCAAGGATGGCTGTGGAATTTGCCACTTTGCTATCCCTAACACCGATGGACTTACCACCATCGACCAATCTGGACCGGGAACGTGGTTGATCAACCCAACGATCCCGATGGGTTGGGAGTGGCGCGCTCCCTTAGGAAGCTGCGGTATCGAGATCGGGGAGTCAGCCGTTTTCTCCTTCTCCGTTCCTGGCCCAACGACCGACGTTTCAATTATCGGGTATATCTCCTCCTGTATCGGTGGACCGCTCCCAGCAGATCACCTTGCTTCCGGTTTCCGTGTACGAACGACCGGACCGAGCAAAGAACCTCCGGATGACGATCACCCTAATGGACACCCCAAGTGTCCAGACCTCACCATCCATATCGATAAGTCAAGTTGCTCGTGTACTTTGTCACAACAAGAAGAGCTCGTATGTACGGTAGACGTTCGTGCCACCGTAGAAAATATCGGGAACGAGCCAGCTAACCATTTCTACTGCAAACTGGATAGCGCCAAAGGCGGGGATCAGATCCTAATTGCCAGCCTTGCTCCCGGAGCTACCAAATCACTTCACTTCAGCTTCACATACACGGTTCCTCGTGGCCAGAGTCCAGTCTGTCCATTGAAATTACTTGCGATGGCCGACAGCAAGGAATACATTGACGAGTGCATCGAGGCGAACAACTTCGACTCGGGCTCGGTCTGCTGCGACTGATCGACTCGCTTCAAACCCTGCACCCCTCGGTGCGCATATATCACACTGAGGGGTGCAGGGGTGTCACGTCGTGCCTAAAAAACAACGTGTGATTATCCTGGTGTTCGCCCTTATCCTTCCTTTCTCTCGCTGAGAAGCGGAAACATCTACCATTTCACCAAGGCCGCCGAACAACCAATAGACGTTGATGAGAACGTTTATTGACAGGTCTGTATTTCGCCCTATACTCTAAGATTGCGGAGCATGATACAAGATCGTGCTTGACAGTTTGCGCGCCCTTTCCTTCTACCTCATGCTCCAGTATCTTGCAACAGGGAGGCAGCATGAAACGGAAGATGCAGATCGGAATCATGGTGGCGTTGGGTGTTTTGTTGGCCTTCAACCTCTGGTCTTTTGCACAGCCGGGGGAACCAGCCGGATTTATCGTATCTGACCTACAACTGATCAGCACAGCGAGCAGACCGGACTGGGGGGATCATTGGATCGCTCCGGTCGAGGCGGCGACAATCCTTGCCTGGTTTCACGATCACGGCTATCCACGCCTGCTCGAAGACCTAAACAACGACGGAGTGATTGACGAACTCGATACGATCGAGCTCGCCGACATCCTGGGAAAGGGCTCGATGAAGACAGACTCACCGCATGGGACAACCGATGCCCTGCTGGTCTTCGGATTGGCTAGTTACGTTGCAGAGAAGTACCCGAATGAGTTCGAGCTCAAGATCTACGATCTCGGATTCCCGGCTGAGTACGAACGAGAATTCGGCGGTGCGTTCACACCCGATGTGATCCCAGGGATCTTGTTGACACCTAAGAGTGAGCCGAGCTTTTCCTCGTACACCCAGGAACTGCAAGATGAGGAAGGGGTCATCGTCGCTATCGAAGAGGAGCCTGACCACAACTACTACTTTACCGGGCGCTCGTTCCAGTTTGAACCGATCGCTGAGGATACCTATGCCGTCGACCTCGCCTGGGCCGAGGAGGATTGGTATGAACCCGGTTCGCAGGGGAAAGTCCTTGAAACAAGGGCAAGACAGACGGACGCGCTCTACCTGGACTACCAGCACAGCTGGGCTAAGGTAGAGTGCATGTTAGCCCTTTCTCCGAGCGTCACCGTCGGCGAGGGAATCCCAGGAGAAGACTGCCCTGATCTCATCGTCATTGGCTCGGCCATGTGCGAGTTCATAGAGGGAAAGACCGAGAGTGACGACAAGTGGGATATCACTGTGAAGGCAACAGTGATGAACATCGGCACAGGAGAGGTCCCAGGACCGTTTCACCTTTGGCTGACCGGCCTTACGTGCGACGATGGGACAACGATCCTTGATCCAGAGACACTGCTCTGCGGAGCAGAGATAGATCAGATTAACACGACAGGAAGCAAGACTGTTCTTTTTGAGTTCTCGCTGCCAGCAACCATTGGATCGGAGCCATGTTGCAAGTACATCCTGATTGTCGACAGCCACGCGGAAATCGACGAATCTTGCTATCCCGCGCCGTGGGGCGAGTTCAACAACACTTACCATGGGACTGTCTGCTGCGATGGTGAGCCACGTGTGTGCCCCGATCTTACCATCGAGGGGATTCACTCATGTCGATGCTGGAAGACCGACACGGGACATATCTGCAGGGTGTATATCGAAGCGACCATCACCAACATCGCGCCGGGAATCCCTGTGAGCGTTCCGTTTGGCGTTGGCCTGCTGTATGGCTGTACCGATGGTGGCGGACCGCATAGCATAGGTAAGGTGATCAGTGGAGCAAAATTGGCTGAGCTGAACGCCACTGGATCTACGTCCGTTGGGTTCTGGTACGTCTTCGTAACGACCGATCCCATACCTCCCTGCTGCAAGTACGTTCTTGTGGTCGACTATTGGAACGCGGTCGATGAGTCCTGTCATCCGGCTCCCGACGGAGAGCACAATAATTTCTTTGTCGCACGCTTCTGCTGTAAAGAGCCGCCGCTGGATGATGGAAGATGTCCGGATCTCGCCATCTTCGGAACGGATACATGTACCTGTAGGGAGACTCCCGGAGGAGACCTGGTGTGTCACGTTGGTATCGATGCAACGGTGCTGAAGGGCGGAACGAATGTCACAGGCCCCTTCGTCGTGCGTCTGCAATACACGTGTGAGGATGGAGTAGGCCCCCTCTTCATGTACCATGCCGTCTTTCCCGGGGAGATCAACCCGGATAACGTGCAAGTTGTGCACTTTGACTTCAACTTCACGCCCACCGATCCCACAAAGGCCTGCTGCGCATACGACCTGTTCGTCGACTGGGAAAACAACATCGACGAGAGTTGTTTCCCTGGAGGGGAGATGAACAACGCCTTTGGCCCGGTAGAATTCTGTTGCGACGGGACGACCCAGGACTGCCCAGACCTGATGATCGCTGTGGATGAGGCTATCTGCACGTGCGGACCGGGATTCTTTGCTCCAGCGCTAGTGGCGAATGCCTGTACAGTGACAGTATACGGAACAGTAACGAACATCGGAGGTGTGCTCATTCCGAATCCCTTCGACGTTGCCGTCGACTACGGATGCGCCGACGGAACAGGGGACTTCCTAGCGTATACGATCGAGGGATCCAAACTTGCAGAGCTCAACACCACAGGAAGCACCACGGTCGAGTTTACCTGGCCGTTCACACCCCTCGAAGAAGACTTCAACTGTTGCCACTTTGTGCTTATCGTTGACAGCGGAGAAGAAGTAGACGAATGTGTCCTATACGGCGAGGCGAATAACGTTGCTGGAGGCATGGTCTGTTGTGAGATCCCGACCCAAGAATGCCCTGATCTCATTGTCACCGGCTCCCACTCGTGTTCATGCATAGAAACCCCAAGGGGGTATTCCTGCGAGGTGCATGTAGAGGCGACCGTAACCAACACCGCACCGGAAGTCCCCGTGACCGATTCGTTTGGCGTTGCCCTGCTTGACGGCTGCATCCCTGGCGGTGAGTTACTTGCCCTACCGATTATTGGGCCTAAACTCGCCGAGCTGAACGCAACCGGATCGACCAGCGTCGAGTTCTCGTACGAGTTCGCCACCACCGATCCCACACCTCCTTGCTGCGAGTACACCCTTGAGGCCGACTTCTTGGACGTGATCGATGAGTCCTGTCACCCCGCTCCCAATGGAGAGCACAACAATCTCTTTGTCTCAACCTTCTGCTGTGAGGACACAACGCCACTGTGCCCGGACCTCGTCATTGACGTCACTCGTTCGAGTTGCTCGTGTAGCTGGACGCCACAACAAGAGTTCGTATGTACGGTGAACGTCTACGCAACCGTGGAGAACATTGGTACTCAAACAGCGACACACTTCTACTGCAAGCTGGAGAGCACGGAAGGAGGGGATCAAATCCTCATTGCCAGTCTCGCTCCTGCTGCCAGTAAGGCGCTTCATTTCAGCTTCACGTTCACGGTACCCCCGGGCGGAGCAGCCCCGACGCCCCCTCCCTGCCCGTTGGACTTCGACGTCATTGCTGACAGTAAGGAATACGTCGACGAGTGCGACGAGGATAACAACCTCGACTCGGGCTCAGTCTGCTGTCAGCGATAGAACCTTTTGCATGCCGCCCCTCGTCGGAGTACATGTGTTGCACGGCGGGGGGTGGATGGTGTAACGTAATCTTGCCATGAAACGACGTGTGCTTGGCTTATCGATCCTCATCGTCCTGGGAATCTCCCTGGCTTCTTGGGGGAGCGGGGGGATCGTTCACCTCCTGCTCGATGGCTCGATCAACCCGGTAAGTAAGGACCTCGTCCTGCGGGCGATCGCGCAGGCCGAAGAGGAAGAGGCGGAACTCCTCGTGATCGAACTGAACACCCCTGGTGGGCTGGGAGAATCGATGCGCGACATCGTGATAGGCGAGCTCGCCTCCTCTGTTCCGATCGTCGTCTTCGTCGGACCTGCCGGGGCACGGGCCGCCTCGGCCGGGGTACTGATCACCCTTGCCGCGGATGTCGCAGCGATGGCTCCAGGAACGAACATCGGCGCTGCTCACCCAGTCGACCTGATGGGAGGGGGGGAGGAGCAGGACGAAACGATGGCCGAGAAGATCACAAACGATGCCGTCGCCTTCGCCAAATCGGTCGCCGAGGAGCGCGGGCGCAACGTGGAGTGGGCGGAGGCTGCGGTCCGCGAGTCAAGCTCTCTCACCGCATTAGAGGCGCTTGATCAGGGGGTGATCGATCTAATAGCCGATGATCTCGACGACCTACTTGCCCGCCTCGATGGCTATGTCCTCCCCGACGGACGCACCCTGCACACGATCGGACGCACAATCACCAAGATACGGCCGACCCTGCGTGAGCGGCTCCTCAACTACCTCGCCGACCCGAACATCGTCTACATTCTGTTTATCCTCGGCCTCTACGGGCTGATCTACGAGTTCTTCCATCCGGGGATCGGGTTCGGCCTCGCTGCAGGCGGGATATGCCTCATCCTCGCCTTCCTGGGGTTGCAGATTCTCCCGGTGAACCCCGTCGGAGTGGCTCTCATCCTCTTTGGGACGCTATTGATGGTCCTCGATGCGTTCACACCGACCAACGGGATCCTGACCACCGGAGGAGTGATCGCTCTTCTTGCTGGGTCGTTCACCCTGTTTGACATCCAAAACCGCGCGATCGGCCTCTCCTGGGCAACGGTCTTCCTCACCGTGGGAACCGTCACCGCTCTCTCCCTGTTCATCGTCTCTAAGGGACTCCTCATCCAGCGCAGGCGCCCGGTCACGGGGAAGGACGGGATGATCGACTTAGTCGGAACCGCGAAGAGTGACCTCGATCCTGCGGGAACGGTCTTCGTGCACGGCGAGTACTGGCACG
>JAUWNS010000001.1 GCA_030612485.1 Candidatus Bipolaricaulota bacterium | reverse complement strand
GCAAACAGGTCAAGCGTGCCCGCGGGCTGCGGCGTGCGTCCACCGAGGCTGAGAAGCTCCTATGGCAGAAGCTTCGCGCCCGCCAACTCGGCGGAGCCAAGTTCCGCAGGCAAACTCCTATCGGCCCGTACATCATCGACTTCGCCTCCTTCGAACACAGACTTGTAGTAGAGATTGACGGTGGCCAACACAACACGCCCCAAGGACGGCAACACGACCTCAAGCGTACCGCTTGGTTGGAGGCTCAAGGCTTCCGGGTACTCCGCTTCTGGAACAACCAGGTATTGACCAACCTCGAAGGCGTGTTGGAACGTACCCTCCTCTTACCCCTCCCATCAAGGGAGGAGAAACAAATTGTGGATTGACCATCTCAAGAGAGCCAAACTGCCAATGTACCCTTCTATGCGTCGAGAGAGAATTGACCGCGGTTAGTTGCCCACACGTAATAGCGAGCAACCATCAATCCTCACTTCGTTCGCGTGTGAAGCTAAGAGCCGTTACCCACTCGAAATGACGAAGAGCCCATCAATCCTCACTTCGTGCGCGTGTGAAGCTAGGAGCCGCTACCCACTCAAAACGACGAAGAGCCGAGACTACCGAGTGGTATATCAGGTGGATGTGAAAGCTGAGGTCGTGATCATCTACCATGTGCGGCATCGGGGGAAGGCCTATCGTTAATGATCAGTGGTTGCAGCGAGGTTGATGGACATTGGACTATGGACTATTTATTGTGATAAACTGAAGTCGCCATGGACATGAAAAGGACTCAGAAGCTACCCAGCCGGGAGGAGGCCGCAGCTTTGATCGAGGCCTGTCGGCGGTTGCTTGAGGAACAGTTTGGCGCTCGGCGGGTTATCCCCTTCGGCTCGGTTATTGGAACGGGGCGTTGGCATCCAGGTTCGGACCTGGATCTGGCGGTGGAAGGGCTGCCGCCGGAGCGGTTCTTCAAAGCACTTGCGACCGTGCAGGAACTGACTCCCCGGGGCCTGAGGGTGGATCTGGTGTCTCTCGAGGATGCCCGGCCGGAGCTTAGGGCACGTATCTTGAAAGAGGTGGCTATGACGGATGACCCCATTGCAGCCTTGAAGCAGCTTATACAAGATGAGTTAGAAGCATTAAAAACAGGGATTGGAGAAATGGAGGAGCTACTCGCCACACGTGCCGATCCGCCCACACGTACCGAGCTGAGAGCGATCGCCAGCATGCTTCATGATTTCTATACTGGTGTAGAACGCATCTTCGAACGGATCGGTGTGCAACTGCAGGAGGGACTGTCTCGGGGGGAGCACTGGCATACGGATCTTTTGGACCAGATAGCTGCAGAGCGGGAAGGGACGCGACCGGCCGTGATTGATAAGCCCCTGAGGGTTTTGCTTAAGGAATACTTGGAGTTTCGCCATTTCTTCCGCCATACCTATGGAGCAGAACTCAAATGGGTTAAGCTCCGGCCGTTGACAGAGGGGATGAGCGAGACATTCACCCAGCTGGAAAAGCAGCTTGAGACCTTCTTCGATTATCTGTTAGGAGAAGGCAAAAAAGAAAAGTCAAACGAATTAAAGATTTGATTTCAGGCTTCATCGAATATTTGCGCAAGTGACGTTGGACATAGAACTTTGAACCTTGGATTTTCGACTCTCGACTTGTGACTCGTCACTCTTCACCCGTTACTCATCACTGCCTCTCAGCTTCGAACATTGAACTGCTTCTTGCTATTGAACATCGAACTTTGAACGTTGAACATAGAACGCTTTGGTGCCCCTGGACTATGAACATTGAACTAACCAAAGGAGGAGGCTATGGGAAACCAGATGAGCTATAAAGAGCGGATCGTGATTGATCCAAAGGTCCACTTTGGGAAGCCTTGTGTAGCTGGCACCCGAATCCCTGTAGAAGTTGTGCTCGAGTTGATCCAGGAAGGCATCCTTTTTGATGAGATCATCGAGAGATATTACCCTGACCTGGAGATCGAGGACATAAAGGCTTGCGCAAGGTACGCAACCGAACTGGTGCGATCGGAAGAGATCCATGTGGAGAATCGCAGATAGTTGTAGGTAGTAAGTAGTGAGTGGGGGTTAATAAGCAGGATGGGAATTGGGCCTGACAGTGTACGGAACCTGAAAATCTGGCATGAAGCTGTGGAGATCGTGAAAGCCGTGTATACGCTTACCCAGAGTTGGCCTAAAGAAGAGGTATACGGCCTGACGAACCAAGCTCGACGAGCTGCTGTCTCAATTCCTGCCAACTTTGCCGAAGGTACAGGACGAGGTAGCTCTCGTGAAATAGCGCGTTTCGGCCAGATTGCCTTAGGGTCACTGTATGAGCTAGATACACTCCTTTACCTGGCCGCGGAACTAGGATACAGTCCCCGGGTCGAAATCTCTAACCTTCGTGAAGGGTTGACAGCGCTAGCAAAGCGTACATCTAGCTTCATAAAGTATCAGAAGAACCGTCAATGAACTCTCTACTTACCACATGCCACTTACTGCACCTCATATCAGGCGACCCAAACGTGACTTTCCTACTTACTACCAACTACCCACCACGTACCACCCAGTACTTGCCATTTCCTACCCACCACCTACTACTTCTAAACGAGGCATTATCGGCGGGAGTCGTCCTCCTGCGTGTCACTCCGGTAACAGTCGAAGGGGTCCATCAGGAGCTTGATCGTCTGTTTCAGGAACATGCTGAAGAGGACCTCAGAGGGCTTTTCTGCGTGGTTGAGCCCAATCGGCACAGAATCCGTAAAACCCCGATGGGGAACCCGACAAATCCAATGAACGCGGAACCACACGGGCCAGGCTAGAGGTCTATATCGAGTTCCGTCATAAAAAGCCTGCATCCTGGGCTACATCGGCATGCTTACCGCGAGCATTGTGGTCACCCATGGTTTTGAGGCCGTCGGACCTCGGACCATACCTGGACCCCGAGGAAGGCCACCGAAAGGTTGAGAGAGGCCAAGAAAAACAGCCTGTCCCCTTTTCCTTTTCTCAGGAATGCTTACCGCCTTGACCGGGACAGCAACCTGAGGTATCCTCAGAAGAGGACGGCATCATAGAGCTGATGAGCAAAGGGGCAAACCGATGCGTGTAGACTTGTGTTTAAATCCCAAACAATTTAGCCCGGCCGAGGTCCGCAAGATGATCCCGGCACTGTGCGATCTGCTGCGCAGGCATGACGCACGGGGGACTTATCTCTTCGGATCGGCCTTGCAGGTTATTGGAAGTCGCCTGAGCGATCTGGACATTGCCGTTCTGCCGCCGGATCTGCATGACTGGCTCAGTTACTACAACGATCTGCACGGAGACCTGTGCCGACTCTTTCAGGCCGACAACATAGACCTGGTGTTGCTCAACCAGGCGCCCTTGCCCCTGCAAGTCCGTGTGGTGCTCAATGGGCTGCGCATCCTCGGCGGGAAGGGTGCGGCGGGCTGGGAGGAACGGGTGCTGACACGCCACGCGGACCTAGCCGGCTGGCGCCAGGAGAACTGGGACGTGACGCGGCAATTGGCCCGCCGGGGCACTCTCAGGGAGGTCAATATGATAGACAGAGGGCAAGTTGAGCGGTTCGTCTTTCTGATCCGGGAGGCCGTCCGTGAGCTACGGGCCCTGCGCCTGGGAGATGTGGGCCTGGAGGCCTATCAAGCGGATAAGCACACCCGAGCTCTGTCTGAACACTATCTGCGTATCGCCATCGAAGCCACCCTCGACCTAGGGCGCCATGTGATTGTAAAGACGGGGCTGGGTGTGCCGCAGGAATACCGCGAAGTGGGGAAGATCCTGCGTGAGCAAGGGGTCGTGCCCCCGGAGCTGGGGGAGCAACTCGAGGCCATGGCGGGCATGCGCAACGTGCTAGTGCATCTCTACTGGGACATCGATTACAGATTGCTCTATAAGACAGTTGTGGAAGAGGTAAGGACTTTTGAGCAATGCATTGAGCACATCTTTCACTACCTGGACGAGCTGGAAGCAGGGGACAAAGGGTAAACGACCACCGACTGCTACGCAATCACGTTCCAACACTTAACATGCTTACAGAGACCCTATAAATACTACTATTGGCTGGTTTCCTGACTCTAGACTCATAATTGGCCTTTGGAGGTTGGATTTCCTTGACCTTGGACTTTGAACGTTGGACATTGGACTTCCCTGACTTTGGACTAAAGGGCAAGAAAAGGTAGCCTGTCCCCTTTTCCCCCGAACTTTGAACATCGAACCTTGAACCTTGAACCTTGAACTGCTTCTTGCTATTGCACTGCTTCTTGCCGTTGGACTCTCGACTTGTGACTCGTCACTCTTCACCCGTTACTCATCACTGCCTCTCAACTTTGAACTTCGAACATTGAACTGCTTCTTGCTATTGAACATCGAACCTTGAACTTTGAACAGTGTAAACTCTACGAACCCAGTGAACTCTATGGACTCTATGAACCCTATGAACCCCACGAACCCCACGAACCCCATGAACCCAACGAACCCAAATAAGGAGGCCCCATGTCCAAACGCGCGTTGATTACTGGCATCACTGGCCAAGACGGATCTTATCTGGCGGAGTTTCTGTTACATAAGGGATATGAAGTTCACGGCCTCATCCGCCGATCCAGCACCTTCAACACCGACCGCATCAATCACATCTATCAGGACCCCCATGACCCAGAAGTCCGCCTCTTTCTTCACTACGGGGACCTTTCCAACATCGGGCAGCTCTCCAATCTGATCTACAACGTCAAGCCGAATGAGATCTACCACCTGGGAGCGCAGAGTCACGTACGCGTAAGCTTCGACATTCCTGAATACACCGGCGACATCACCGGGCTTGGCACCACGAGAATCCTGGAAGCAATCCACCACAGTGGGATCAAAACAAGGTATTATCAAGCCTCCAGTTCCGAGATGTTCGGATCTGCTCCACCACCCCAGGATGAGGGCACACCCTTCCAGCCGCAGAGCCCTTACGCGTGTGCAAAAGTGTACGCCTATTGGATGGCAGTGAACTACCGAGAAGGATATGACCTTTTTACCTGTAACGGGATCTTGTTCAACCACGAGTCACCGCGTCGGGGTGAGACCTTTGTCACGCGCAAGACCACACAAGCCATAACTCGCATCCTAGCAGGAACGCAGAAGAAGCTTTATCTCGGGAATCTCAAAGCCAAGCGCGACTGGGGCTATGCCCCGGAATATGTAGAGGCGATGTGGTTGATGCTGCAACAGGATCACCCCGAGGACTATGTCATCGGCACGGGAGAATCCCACTCTGTACAGGAATTCCTTGATGAAGCGTTCGCCTACGTGGGGCTCGATCCAGACAAATACGTGGAAATCGATCCTCGCTATTTCCGCCCGACCGAAGTAGACTACCTCTTGGCTGACGCAACCAAAGCAAGGGAAGAGCTTGGATGGGAACCTAAGGTTACGTTCAAGGAACTGGTTAGAATAATGGTTGATGCGGATATGGAGGCGATTGGCTTGGAAGCCATCGGTGAAGGCAAGCGGATTATGCAGCAGAGATTCACCAACTGGCATCGGTGGGATAATAGCGTAAAGGCAGTGTATGAGAATGCCAGGAGAGCAGTTGAGTAAGGGAATGGTTGAGTGGGAAAAACGAAGGAGCGGATGAACCCACGGCGTCTATACCTAGACACCAGTATCTATAACCGACCCTTCGATGACCTCTCACAAGCACGAGTTTGGCTGGAAGCGTTGGCGTTTGCTGTCATACTGCAGATGCTTGAATCAGGCAGTGTGGAACTAGTGGGCTCTGAGGTACTGGAATTCGAGAATAGCAGGAATCCCTTTCCCCATAGAAAGGCTTGGGTAAGCTTCTATCTGGGTTTATGCAAAGATTATCAACAATTAGGCGAGTCAATCCGTAAGCGGGCGCGAGTTTTGGAAGGTCAGAGTATCGAACCACTCGATGCTTTACATCTGGCCTGCGCAGAGGAAGCCAAAGCAGGGTACTTCATTACCTGCGATGATCGGATCATAAAGAGATATCAAAGGGGAGCACTGAAAGTGATGAACCCCGTGAATTATGTGATCAGTGAGGTGATAGGAGATGACGGAGATCAAGGTGAACAGTGATCAGGAGATCCTTCGAGAAGCCGAAGAGGTTTTGCGGGTGCATCTCGGTCCAGCCAAAGCAACTCGCTTTTGGATCGCTCTGAGCGGTGGGAGCGGAGACTACCTCCGAATTAAGGAAACGCTCTTCAACGGAGAGACTGTCGATGGCCTATATGCGAGAATCAAAGCAGAGAGGGAGAGAGGAACGGCGTAGAGTAGGGTTTATTGAGTTAAAGAAGAGAAGATGGCGAAGGTCCAGCGATTTGAAGAGCTAAGAGTATGGCAGGCAGCACGAGACCTGGTCAACGCTATTTATCAAGCCTCTTCAGCCGGGATATTCTCTCGAGACTATGCTCTACGTGACCAGATTCGCCGGGCAGCAGTCTCCATTCCCTCAAACATAGCGGAAGGTTTCTCTAGACACTCGAACAAAGAATTCATCCAGTTTTTGTTCATCGCCAAAGGATCAGCAGCAGAGGTTCAAAGCCAACTATACACAGCACTCGATCAGGGTTACATTTCCCAGGAAACTTTCGATAGTATTTATGAAACGTTAGAGGTAGTAGCCAAGCAGCTATCTCGTTTTATCACGTACTTAAAAGAGAGCGGTTAACCCCATGAACCCTACGAACCCTATGAACCCGAAAAAAGCGAGGTGATCTAATATGGCTGTAAGGGGTATCAAGCCCAAGGAACTTGTCGACCTTGCTTTGTATAAAGATGAGCAAGAGGTCATTGAGGAAGGTATTCGACATATCCTTAGATCCCATCCCGAATACAGGATAGAGATCGCTATCAAGAGATACAAGGAAGAAGCAGTCTCCCTGGGGAAGGCCGCTGATCTTGCCCGTATTTCTTTGGAGGAGATGAAAGAGGTTTTGAGGAGCAGAGGCGTTGCTCTGAAGGGGCCAGAGAGTAAGGAGGAAATCAAAGAAGATGCCAAGCGAGCGCAGAATCAGATACTAGGTACCAGGAATTAAATACTAGTGAAAACCGAGGAAAGAAGCATGGATTTTAGAGATCTCAAGGTATGGAAGAAGTCGCACCAACTTACATTGCAAGTTTACAAAGCGACTGAAGCTTTCCCGAAGGAAGAAAGGTACAGACTTGTTGACCAACTATGTCGAGCAGCTTCTTCAGTCCCTGCTAATATCGCTGAAGGGACAGGGCGGAAGACCTTAAAAGAATACGTACAGTTTATATGTAATGCTCGAGGATCGGTTGAAGAGATGAAATATCATTTGATATTAGCAAAAGACTTAGGATACTTATCAGCCGAATTTTTTGATAAACTGCAAGAAGGATACAATGAAGTTGGTCGAATGCTGAACGGCCTTATCAACTCCCTGAGAAAGAAGGATAATGAGCGATAGCGAAATGTCTCATCCAGTACCTAGTATCTGGTATCTAAAACCTAAAGCCGTTCTCCAATTCAGTCACTAAAAGAGCTGTTAACCCAATGAACCCCATGGACCCTATAAACCCAACGAACCCCATGAACTCTACGAACCCCATGAACCCTACGAACTCTATGAACCCTACGAACTCCATGAACTCTACGAACCCTATGAACCCTAAGAATATATTAGTCACCGGCGGCGCCGGCTTCCTTGGCTCCCGTGTAGTAGAGAAACTGAAAGACAGGGGCTGTCATCATATCTTTGTTCCAAGAAGCAAAGACTACGACCTCCGAGAGAAAGAAGCCATCATTCGTTTATACGAGGATTCTCAACCTGACACCGTAATCCACTTGGCTGCAGTCGTCGGTGGAATCGGTGCTAACCAGAAGTATCCGGGCAAGTTCTTCTACGATAATGCCATCATGGGAATCCAGCTCATCGAGTATGCCCGGCAGTTCGATGTAGAGAAGTTCGTCTGTGTTGGAACCATCTGTGCCTATCCCAAGTATACGCCTGTTCCCTTCAAAGAAGAGGCCCTGTGGAACGGTTATCCCGAGGAGACTAACGCCCCCTACGGCCTGGCCAAGAAAATGCTGCTCGTGCAGCTACAGGCTTATCGACAACAATATGGCCTCAACGGAATCTACCTGCTCCCGGTTAACCTCTATGGCCCGGGGGATAACTTCGATCCGGAGTATTCACATGTGATCCCCGCGATCATCAAGAAGTTTGTCGATGCTAAGCGCGAGCATAAGGAGAAGATCATCGCCTGGGGGGCGGGAGAAGTTTCCCGAGAGTTCTTATATGTTGAGGATGCGGCAGAGGGCATCGTTTTAGCCACAGAGAAGTATGACAAGCCTGATCCGGTCAATTTAGGTTCAGCCCATGGAATAGAGAAGGAAGAGAATATTCCACGGGCCGAGGGCGCGGAGATCAAGATCAAGGATTTGGTCTCCTTGGTCAAAAAGCTAGTCGACTTTGAAGGAGAAGTGGAGTGGGATACGTCCAAGCCCGATGGTCAGCCCCGGCGGTGTCTGGATACGAGCAAAGCCGAGGAACTCTTCGGGTTTCGTGCCAGAACGCCTTTTGAAGAAGGTTTACGAAAGACGATCGAGTGGTACATGAAACTATAGGTAACAGCAGTCAACCTTGAACGTAGAACTTTGAACCTTGGGTTTTCGACTCTCGACTTGTGACTCGTCACTCTTCACCCGTTACTCATCACTGCCTCTCAACTTTGAACTTCGAACATAGAACGCTTTAGTGACCCTGGACTATGGACATTGGACGGATACCATGAAGATCGAACGGTTTGAGGATATTGAGGCTTGGCAGGCGGCTCGGGAGCTAGTAAGCGAGGTTTACAGCGCAACCAAGCAAGGTGATTTCGCAAGAGATTATGGTTTACGAGATCAGGTACAACGAGCCTCGGTCTCCATCATGGCCAACATTGCCGAGGGGTTTGACAGTAACTCGGACGGCGAGTTCGTCCGCTTCTTGAGGTATGCATTGAGATCAGCGACGGAAGTTCAATCACATCTATACGTTGCTGTTGACCAAGACTATATATCACAAGGGGCCTTCGACGACCTGTACAAGCAGGCGACAAAAGTGAAGAGCCTCATTGCCGGGTTCATCCGATATTTAAGGAGTTGACCTTGGACATTGGACTTTTGACTTTTGACATTTGACTTTTGACTCTTTACTTACGACTATATCTTATCGACGCTGGACCTTGGACCTTGGACCAAGATGCTTCGGTAGGTATTTATGTGAGTGACCTTGGACTCTGGACCTTGGACCATGGACGTTGGACTTAAATCTCAAAGGAGGTTGATCCAAATGCGGATTGACAGAATGTTGGTAGCGGTGTTGCTTCTGGTGTTGGTGGGCTTGAGTGGCGGGGTGCTTGTCGCTCAAAGCCAAGAAGAAATCGATCTAGACAAGGGCCTGGTGGCGTATTGGAGCTTTGACGAGGGAGAGGGCGATATCGCCTTCGATGCGACGGAGAATCATAACGATGGGACGCTGAAGTGCGCTGGTGAGGAATGCTCTCCGTCTAAGTGGGTAGAGGGTAAGATCGGTCTTGCTCTTGAGTTTGATGGAGCGGATGATTATATTGATTGCGGGAAGGATGAAAGTTTGGATATAGGAACTGGTGATTTCACATTTGAAGCGTGGGCGTATACAAGCACTCCAGCTGAAACTGGTGGTTGGGCAGGAATTGTAGATAAAGGACACTCTTACTCAACCACTGACGGTGCTGTTCTTGGTGTCGGTACTAATAATAAGGTTTTATTTGCTCTGAATCATATGGATCCATACTCTGATGACGCTTTTTACAGTTCCTTAACTCTCAATTTAGATCAATGGTACCATCTTGTTGGAGTTAAGAACGGCACAGTTCTAAAGCTATATATAAACGGGCAACATGATACGACTCACACTATCACTAATGGTCCATATGATATTACTAATTCTGCTCCTTTAGTAATTGGACACAACTATGTGAATTTGAGTGGGCGATTCCACAACGGCACCATCGACGAAGTCCGCATCTACAACAGAGCATTAACGGAAGCGGAAATCAAATGGCTCTATGAGCAGGAGAAGTAGCATGCTGGAAGCCAATCTTGCTTGAGCTGAAGGATAAGAGTGCGGGGAGGCTTTCGGGGTTATGTCAACAGAATAGAGCGAGTTGCAAAGGGATAGATATTGAGAGAGGGTAAAAGGGCAAGTCAATCTGCCGTAGTTCCCACGACTGTTATCCAGCCGTCTCGTGGGTTGCTCTCCCTAAAACTAGGTGAGCTTTGGCGGTATCGCGAGCTGCTCTATTTCCTCACCTGGCGGGATGTGAAGGTTCGCTACAAGCAGGCCGTCCTTGGATTCCTGTGGGCGTTCATTCAGCCATTCTTAACGATGGTGGTCTTCAGCGTAATCTTTGGCGGATTGGCTAAGATGGACTCAGAGGGATTTCCCTATCCGATCTTTCTCTACGCCGGCCTTCTTCCCTGGCAATTCTTTGCCAGCGCCGTTAACCGGAGTGGGCAAAGTATTGTCACGGGAGGTAACCTAATCACAAAGGTCTATTTTCCCCGGCTCATCATGCCGGTCGCCTCTGTCGGAGCATGCCTCGTGGACTTCGCGATCTCGTTTGGACTACTCATCGCTATGATGTTCTATTACCACATGATCCCAAACCTATCAATGCTCATGGTGCTGCCGCTCGTCCTGATGACAATCCTCGCTGCGCTGGGCATAGGGGTGTTGGTAAGCGCCCTCAATACGGCTTACCGCGATTTCAGGTATGCGCTTCCATTTCTTGTTCAGATCTGGATGTATCTGACCCCTGTTATCTATCCGGTCACGATCATCCCGGAGAACCTGCGCTGGCTCATATTGCTCAACCCCATGACCGGCATTGTCGATGCTTACCGGTCGGCAATCTTGGGAAAACCGTTTGAATGGGGGAATCTCGGGATCTCATTGGGTATATCCACGATAATGTTCCTAATCGGGCTGGCATACTTCCGCAAAACAGAGAGATACTTTGCGGATATCGTGTAATTCAGTTCCTTGGTTGAATTAGTTTCATTGGTTATTTTCAAAGGAGCTTGTGGTGACGACGGTAAAGAGATTTGAGGAGCTTGAATGTTGGAAAGAGGCCAGGAAGTTTGTTAACTTGCTCTACGGCCTAACTAAGAAGGATACGTCTAGGAAGGATTTTGAGTTGGTGAGTCAGTTGAGAAGAAGTGCTGTGTCCACAATGGCCAATACCGCTGAGGGATTCCACAGAAACAGCAATAAGGACTTCATGAAGTTTCTGGATTATTCCAGGGCTTCGATAGCAGAATCGATAAGCCATTGCTATGTAGCCTTGGATCAGAAGTATATCAACCAAGACGAAATGGAACGTGTGAATGAACAAGCCAACGTCGTCTGGAAAAAGGTCAACGCACTGGTTGCTTATCTCAACGAATACAACAAACGGAACAAATCAACCCGCTCCAACGAACCCAACCGACCAAACTAATCAACCCAATGAAACTAGTTTAACCAATCAGACCAATGAGAAACGATATCGCCATCCGCGTCGAACACCTCTCCAAACGCTACCGCATCGGCCAATACGTCGGCAGTGGGGCTTCATACAGAACCCTGCGCGAGAGCCTGACTAATGCTGTAGCTGCTCCTTTTCATCGTCTCCGCAATCCGCAATCCGCCATTCATAATTCGAAATTGGGAAATTCCCAATCCGCAATCCGCAATCCGCAATCTTCTCCTTTCCTCTGGGCGCTCAAAGACGTTTCCTTCGAGGTCAAACGCGGCGAAGTCATCGGCATCATTGGGCGAAACGGCGCGGGCAAGAGCACACTTCTAAAGATTCTTACCAGGATAACGGAGCCCACCGAAGGGCGAGCGGTGCTGAACGGTCGGGTCAACAGTCTCCTGGAAGTCGGAACCGGCTTTCACCATGAACTGACCGGGCGGGATAATATCTACCGCAGGGAAGTGATGGCTTGACAGCAGACGAGTTCAAGCGTCTTATTCACCAGCAAGAAGGGGAGACGCTGGATTTCAAGAAGGAGATGCCCTCTTCCTCTGATCTGGCTAGACTGATCACTGCCTTCTACAACACCCGTGGTGGTATCATCGTCTTCGGAGTGGAGGATGGGACCCGGCAACTTGTTGGAGTGGCTAACTTCCAAGGCATTGAGGAGGGGATCGTCAACATTTTGCGGGCTCGCTGTTCCCTGGACGTGATGCCGACGATCGAGTTCATTTCGTACCAGGGCAAGGAGTACGTGGTGGTGACGTGTCCCCAGGGGAGTCGCAAGCCCTATCTGGTGAACAGGGAGACGCGCCCTTACATCCGAGTGGGATCCAGCAACCGGGAAGCCCAGGACGAGGAGTTGCGGCGACTGTACATCGAAGGGAGCGAGGGCGGGTTTGAGGCGTTGCCCTGTCGGGGCTCGACCATGGCGGATCTGTCAGAGGCGCTGATCACGGCTTATGTTCAGCGACGAGAGGAGACGAGCGGCCAGGTTCTGGGCCTGTCGTGTGAGGAAATACTACGCAGCCTGGGCTGCCTGGTGGAACAGAAAGCAACGTGGGTTCCGACCAACGCCGGGTTGATGCTCTTTGCCGATGACCCCCAGAGCTTTATTGGTCAGGCTGAGATAGCGTGTGTGCGATTCAAGGGCACCGACGTGGTCACCTACATTGACCGGCGAGACCTGCGGGGCCCTCTATATCAACTGGTGAACGACGCCGAGCAATTCATCTATCGCCACCTAAAGGTAGGACGGCGCATCGAGGGATTCGTGGGGGTGGAGTATCGGGAGTATCCTCAGGAGGCAGTGCGGGAGGCCATTGTCAACGCCGTGGTGCATCGGGACTACAGTCGGCGAGGGCAGCGCATCCGGGTTTTTATGTTCGACGACCGGATCGAGGTTTATAGCCCGGGGACGCTACCGCCGGGGGTCTCGCTGGAGAAGATGCGCCGGCTGGAGCCGCAGTCAGTGCTGCGCAACCCCATCATCGTGGGTGTGTTCCGGGACTTGGGGAGCCGGTACATCGAGCGGTTGGGTACGGGAATTAGGCGCATGACTTTGGCCATGGAAGGGCACGGCCTGCCACGGCCCCGGTTCGAGGAAGTGGGGAGTGAGTTCCGGGTGACGCTGATGGGTCCAGGCAAGCGCTTCATGGAGGAGGAGGCAAGGCGGCCGGCATGGGCCGAAGGGCTGAACGAGCGGCAGGTAGAGGCGGTGTTGTACGTAGGGGAGCATGAACAGATTAGTCGAGGAGAGTACGCGGAGTTGCTGGGCGTGTCTTCACGGACTGCGGCCCGAGATCTGAGCGATCTGGTGGAGCGTGGAATTCTCACGTTACGTGGCGCAGGCCGCGGAGCACACTATGTACTGGGACCCCGGAGCGCTTGACACGATTATGGCACGTTTTGGCACGTTTCTGAACCATGGATCCACACAGATTTGACAGATAGGGAGCATGATGGCTAACGCCTTTCTGTACAAAAGACAGTCGTCCAGCGTCCGCCGTCTATTGTCCAAACTCTACCGCATCGGCCAATACGTCGGCAGTGGTGTCCAATACAAAACCCTGCGCGAGAGCCTAACCAATGCCGTCTCTGCGCCCCTCCGTCGTTTGAAGTACATTTCGCAATCCGCAATTCGAGATTCGCAATTGTATCTTCCCGTCTCCGCCCCCCTCCGTCGGTTGAAGTACATTTCGCAATCCGCAATCCGCAATTCGAAATTGCCTATCTTAACGAATATAACCAATCAAACTAATCACACCAATCAAACCAATCAGAACCGCAATTCGAAATCCGACGTTCCATCTTTGTCCTCCGCCCTCCGCAATTCACAATTCGAAATTCGCACTCTGCAATGCTTATCTCAACAAATACAACAAACAGAACCAACGAAACAAATTAAACCAATGACAAACAACGTCGCGATAAAGGTAGAAGGTCTCAGTAAGCGTTACCGCATCGGCCAATACGTTGGCAGCGGAGCCCAATACAAAACCCTGCGCGAGAGCCTAACCAACGCTGTCTCCACCCCCCTCCGCCGTCTTCGCAGAAATCCGCAATCCGCAATCCGCAATCCGCAATCTCCTGCTTTCCTCTGGGCCTTAAAGGACGTCTCCTTCGAGGTCAAACAAGGTGAGATCATTGGCATCATCGGCCGCAACGGTGCAGGCAAAAGCACGCTGTTGAAGATACTCACTCGAATAACCGAGCCCACTGAAGGGCGGGCGGTGCTGAACGGTCGGGTCAACAGTCTTCTCGAAGTCGGGACCGGCTTTCATCCTGAACTGACAGGAAGAGAAAACGTACGCTTGAGTGGTGCAATTCTGGGAATGACGCGCAAGGAGATCGACCGGAAATTTGACGAGATAGTCGATTTCTCCGGGGTAGAGACATATATTGATACACCGGTCAAGCGCTATTCCAGCGGAATGCGCGTCAGGCTGGGTTTTGCCGTGGCTGCGCATTTGGAGCCGGAGATCCTGCTGGTGGACGAAGTGCTGGCGGTGGGAGATGCAGAATTCCAGAAGAAGTGCCTGGGGAAGATGGGGGATGTGGCCAAGGAAGGGCGAACAGTGTTGTTTGTAAGTCATAATATGGCAGCGGTCAATCGCTTATGTCAGCGAGGCATTTTGCTGGATGAGGGACGAGTTGTCCTGGACGCACCCATATTTGATGTGACAAACAGGTACTTACAAGCTGATGTTGGAACAATGGCCGAGCGGATATGGAATGATATCCACTCTGCTCCCGGAGACGACGTGGCAAGGTTGAGGGCTGTGCGCGTTATCTCTTCGGATGGAGTAGTCTCGGATACGATAGACATTCGTTATCCTGTTACCATTGAGATCGAGTACTGGAACCTGAAAACGAATGCGGATTTGACTGCTGTCCTTAGCTTTTTTAACGATCAAGGAACGATTCTCTTTGTCTCGGCAGACTGGATGGAGCCCGAGTGGGGAGGGAGACAGAGACCTGCGGGATTGTATAGAGCGAGATGTGTGGTACCGGGGAACTTGTTTACCGAGGGCCGCGTCACTGTTGTAGCAGAGGTCAGCACGCGTTATCCTACTTATGAGATTCACTTTCTGGAGCGCGATAGCGTGGGTTTCCAAGTAATTGACGATGGCGAGCCAGGAAGCGTTCGCGCCGGCTGGGGAAGGAATATCCCCGGAGTAGTGAGGCCAATGTTGCAATGGGAAAACGAGTATTTAGGTGTAAAGGAGAAGGTATAGATGGACTTCTTCCATGTACATATCTCACCCCGATCAATTGAGCTTGCCACACGAGTCCTGCAATCAACATGGGTGAGCGAAGGACGCAAGGTGAAGGAGTTTGAGGCTGCACTAGCCGGTCGCCTTGGCCTGCGCAACCCGGTGGCGGTCAATTGTGGCACCTCGGCGCTGCATTTGGCCCTGGCAATTGCCGGGGTGGGGCCGGGCGACGAGGTCATCTTGCCCGCCCAGACGTTCGTGGCTACTGGGCTGGTCATCCTGATGCAGGGTGCCACACCCGTCTTTGCCGATATTAATCCCCTGACAGGCAACATCTCGCCCGCGTCCATTGCGGAGAAGATCACCCCGCGCACTAAGGCGATTATGCCGGTGGATTGGGGTGGATACCCTTGCGACCTTGCCGAAATCAATGCTATTGCTGAGCAGCATGGCCTTGTCGTGATCGAGGATGCGGCCCAGGCGCTGGGGGCTACCTATAAAGGGCGGCCAGTTGGCTCCATCTCGCGCTTTACCGGGTTTTCATTCCAGGCGATCAAGCACCTCACTACAGGAGATGGTGGCGGTTTGTGTTGCGCGAATGAAGCTGATGCCCGAGCTGCTTTCGTCCGACGCTGGTTTGGCATTGACCGAGCCAACAGCCAACCCTCCATCCTGGGTGAGCGGATGTACGACATCGAGGCGGTAGGCTACAAGTACCACATGAACGACCTGGCAGCGGCCGTTGGGTTAGGTAACCTGGAGGACTTCCCGCAGCGGCTGGCCCGACGGCAGCAGATTGGGGCTTACTATCGTAAGCAATTAGGTGACGTTCCTGGACTGCAACTGCTTAGGCTGGATGATGATCGTACCCATGCCTATTGGCTGTTCACCATATTGGTGGAGCGACGGGAGGACTTTATCCGTAAGCTGAAGGAGCACGATATACCTGCGTCGGTAGTGCATTTGCGGATTGACCACAACTCGGTGTTTGGTGAATTGCGCGATGACCTGCCTGGCCAGGCTGAGTTCAATGAACGGCAGGTCTCTATTCCGGTGCACGATGAATTGAATGACGAAGATGCTGGCAAGATCGTGCAGATCATCCGATCTGGTTGGTAGCGAAAAACGATGAGATACATAAGTGATAAGAATCAGTCAGAATCAGGGCAAAACTCGCAAACTGACTTTCGTGTGAGGTTGGCCGAATCTTCAGATGGCCGACACTTTTGCTCGTTATACAATCGCCTATATGCCCGTAAGGTTAACACCGCGTACTTCTCTTGGCAGTTCTTCCAGCCGCCATTTCCTAGCTTCTTGCATATCGGTGAGACTGAAAAAGGGGAAATGGCTGGCTGCTATGGATGTCATGTGCTTCCACTCGGTACGGGACAATCGCTTGTGGCTTGGGCACTTGACATTATGATTGCACCGGAGTACCAGCAGCGCGGTTTATTTCGATTACTGCTAGATCCTGTCAAGCAGGAAGCAGTGACTCAGCGCAGGGTTGTGGCTATCTGCGTGATGGCAAATGAGCGGGGACGTGACGTTCATGTCTTGGGGGATAAATGGCATCTCGTCAATGCATTAAGGACCTACACAATTCCGACATCTTTTGCAATTGGAGACAAGGGTAATCAAGCCCTGTCTATTCACAGAATTGATAGCTTTACGGACCAGCACACAGAAGCTTGGGATCGCTTTCAGAACCTTCACCCAAATCTGTACGCGGTCCGCCGTGAGGCTAACTACTTGAATTGGCGTTTTGTGCAGAACCCCTGGTATCGGTACGACCTGTTCCAGATTAGTAAAGGGACTCATCTTTTTGGCTACATAGTGCTCAAAGTCTTTAAGGACCCCAAAACTGGCGAGGTGTTTGGTGATATCGTCGATCTTCTATGGACTGAGGATGACTCGGGTGCATTGGGTGATATGTTGCGTTTTGCTCTGAGCCATTTCCATGCTCAGGGGGTGTCGAAGGTGACGATCTGGCTGCAAACCAACACGGCCCTGGACGAGATAGGACATGACCTGGGTTTCGTTGAGACCGAGCAGAAGCGCTATTTCTGCTGCAAGATCCTGGATGAGCGTTACGCTTGGCTGAAAGAGTCGAACCAGTGGTTCATCACGTTATCTGACTCAGAAATATACTAAGAATATGGGTTAACAGAGATCTATGTGTGATTATTCTAGGGAGGAACCAGAGTCATAGGGTGAAACCTAGGCGATTTGCTTGAATCGGTTGGTATCAGGGTAGGTGTATTCAGCCGAGCGACAAGTTGCGGCCTTTCAGGCTTGCTCGCTGTGTAGGGTCCTCGCAAAGGCTGACTTCTACTTGCCGTTGAAAGACGACCACGAATAGTTATGCAACTCTTCTTGCTGCCATTTTGCTCAGTGGCTGCGAAGATTCGTCAAATAGAAAAAGGGGGCGGATCGTAAATGAATATATTGGTACTCGGTGGTCATGGTTTTGTCGGGAGAAATGTAGTTGGGATCTTGGAAGATTCTGACCATGAGGTCTTTCCTCTTTCACGTCGTGATAGTCTTGATTTAACGGATTTGGCTTCGACAACAGAACAGTTTTCCAAGGTGAAACCTGACGTAATTATCAATTGTGCAGCAATGGTTGGCAGCCTTAACTATGTTACTCAACAGGCTGCAGAGGTTATCGATGTAAACATGCGAATGCTATTGAACATCTATAAGGCTGCTCAAGAAGCTGTTCCTAATGCTATACTTATCAATCCTATTGCCAACTGTGCTTTCCCCGGCGATTCGGAGACCTATACAGAGGATAGATTGTGGGAAGGGAAAGTACATCAATCGGTTTTATCTTATGGGAGTACGCGACGAATGCTTGCTGTTATAAGTGAATGCTATGAAATGCAGCACGGCTTTCGGTCTATAAATTTTTTCGCTCCAAACATGTATGGACCTCATGATTCAACCAATCCGAATAAAGCGCATGCGCTCAATGCGTTGATCGGTAAAGTGGTGAAAGCCAAAATGGAGAAGCAAAAGAAAATAGAGGTGTGGGGTAGCGGCATTGCAATTAGAGAGTGGCTTTACGCGAAGGATTGTGGGGCTATTTTTGCCGAGTCGGTAAAAAGAAAAGATGATCCTGGATTTGCAGAACCAATCAATATCGGTCAAAATTTTGGTTTGAGTATTCGCGAGCTAGTTAACATCATTATAGACGAAACGGGATTTCAAGGTAATGTAATTTGGAACAGAAAAATGCCAGACGGTGCACCACGCAAGGTGATGGACGATACGCGGTTTAGAAAAATATTCCCGGACTTCAAGTTTACAGATCTTCGGACAGGTATTAGAGAGACGATAGGGTATTATGAATCTATTTATCCCTACTAGAACTCCGTGCAGGACGGAAATCACTGCATCAAGTTCTAGATATCACTACTCGGTTTTCCGCCTGATTTATACTAATTTTGAGGTGTTTTGAGATTATAACCATGAAACGGTTGACAATTATCACGACAGCCTATCGTTCGGCGAAGTACCTGCGGTCCTACTTTGAAGGGGTCCTGGAGTTGGATCATCTTGATCAGCTTCAGGTAATTCTAGTCATGAATGTCCCAGATCGGATAGAGAGACAGATTGCTCAGGAGTACCAGGAGCGATACCCTTCTCTATTTAAGATCATCGAAGCCGGTCACCGTGAAACCATCGGCGCATCACTGAACAGAGGCCTGGCGCTGGCAGACACTCCCTATGTTGGACTCCTGGATGTCGATGACATTCGCGTAAGCGATTCCTATGATCGGCAGATGATTACCTTGGATGAAAATCCGGATGTGGACTATACTTATGGTGGCTTTGTTGTTGTAAGAAAGCAGGGTGAAAATGAAGGACGATACGTCTCAACTTTGGAATTTGATCCAATTGAGTTCACCCGTGGTTGCTATACCAGTCCCACTCAGCTGTTTCGCACGAACCTCCTTGAGAAAGTTGGAGGTTTTGATGAACAGTTGAAATCAGGTGCAGACTTCGATTTTCAAGTCCGGGCGACGTTTAACTGCAAACTTAAAAAGACCCCAGGGATCTTGTGTTATTACACTAAGTACGCTAACAGTAATAGCACTAGCAGCAGCATATTGCAACCGATTGAGCGCACAGTCATTGAATTGCGCTATGGTCAGTACGATAAAACGGTGTTGCTGAATGGGTATCCGTATGTCAGACGAGCGACGAAGTATCGTCTCGATAAGTTGTTGATAAATGGACAGTGGCAACCGATCGAGCGATATGTACCGCACTATCGGCAAATGATGGCGCAACGGGAGCCTGCACGCCTGGCTTTCGAGAAGAACTACCGCCGCGGGCTCATCAGGGACTATGCGACCCGGCCATTTCGCTTTGCGAGGTGTGCCGCAAAAGGAGCAGCCCGGGGGATGCTGGCACGACTTGGGTTGCTAGACAAAGTACGAACAATACGTAACGGCAGTTACCGGTCTACAAGAAATCAACAATGAACGTCGTGATCTTGAGCGATTGTCATAGCCAAGGGAGGGGAAAAGTAGCTTGCTGATCTTCCTGCAATACCTGATTCCTATTGGATTCTTCGGCTATTTCTTATTCCGAACCAGAAGATTCCCCCTTTATGCCTGTGGATTGCCTCTCGTGTACTGCTTTGGTGAGGCGATGTTCATACGCACTTACTTGTTTGCCTTCAGAATTCCGGTGTTACCAATAGAGATTGGTAAGGAAGATCTGCTCGTCATTCTTTTAGTGCTTGCCTGGCTATACGTGCGGCAGAAGCGACCGAATCGCCAAAGGCTCTCTCCAAATTTGGATGTCATGGCAACGGGACTACTCTTGGGATTGTTGTTAGTCCAGCTTCCACTTGGTTGGATTAATGCTCAAGCCCTGAATCTTGGCGCGGTGCTCGGAAGCAAGCAATATTTCTATTTTCCGCTGAGTTTTTTCGTGTGGGGGGACATCCTTCGCCGTTTCACCAGGGATGAGGTCTGGCAGTTCTTAAGTACCTTGTCACTCCTGACAATCTCCCTAATGGTGCTGTATGGGCTCTCGGCCATTGGCTTTGATGTCTATCCCCAAGCACCGTATCAGACAATGATTGTTGGATCTAGCAAAGTCGTGCGCGACTTTTTGACATTCCCGTATTGGACGAAGTTGGCAATCGCTTTCTGGCTGGTGCAATTCTCTCAGCGGAAGGCAGGTCTTCATTCGATCCTCGCCCTGGGTGTGCTTGCTGCAGGGACATTGCTTTCACTTACCCGCTCCTATGTCTTCCCGCTGGGAGTCATAATTGCAATAGCAGGCTCTTATTCCGCACTTAAGTTGCGCGGAGTCTATCGGTTAAGGAATCAGATCGTAATGGTTGTCGCTGGCATCGGGGTCATCGTTCTCTTGAGCCTATATGCGCCTGCAAACATTGCTTTTCTGGCAGAGAGGGTAGGGGAACTTCACACACAAGGCATCTCCGGATCCAGCCTCGGCGCACGATTCCAAATCTTCGGGAAACTTGACAATTTCATTGGCCAGGCCGATCCTGTCTTTGGCGTAGGTTTCACCAAAACGAACACTCTTGACATAAAACTAGCCCCTGTCACTTTCTGGGGAGATATGATGTGGCTTTCTATCTTAGTGCGTTTGGGATGGACTGGAACCATTGCTCTGGCGACTGTATTGATGATCGCTTTGTGGAACAGTTTTGCTCTGATGTTAAAACACGATTCTTCTCGATCTCAAATGGGGTTGCTGTTGTTTATGGTAATGGTTTGGGATGTGGGACGGACTTTTACCAGCGAGGGTTATCTTTGGTTTACCGCAGCCTCAACGCTTCCCCTGGCGATGATTGCAGTGGAGAAGCACAATCTGTGGGCTGAGAATCCAGTAACAATGCCTCGCCTGCCGATCTTGCACGGCGTCAGTTTGAATTTTTTCACCCGGAATGATAGATTCTGGCTACTGAGACGCCTTGCGTTATATGGCATACTGGGTTATATTGCCTACCAAGTTGGCAAGTTCATAGGAGTCCGATGATCAACATTATCTCTACGCAGGCCAATAAGGACAAGATCACAGGTCCTTATAAGGTCTTTGCCAATCTGGTAAAGGGGCTGGATAAGATCGGCTACCCCTACGTCATCAATTGTGATCTCAATGCCACGAAGCGGTTATGGATCCACGATGATATTACTGCTCTCCGTTATATGCAGCACAGCAAAGCCTACAAGGTTGTGGGGCCAAACTTGTTCATAATGCCTCCTGGCATACCACAAGGTATTCGCTTTGAGCATTGTTTGTATTTGCATCCCTGTGAATGGGCAGCGAGGTTGTGGGAATACGTTGGATTCAACGATTGCTCTATATTGCCCTGGCCAGTGGGGATTGACACTGATGAGTTTCAACCGTCAACTCTTCCTCAGTCAGAACGTCGAGTCATGGTTTATCACAAAGAGCGCGATATTCAGGAACTAGTTCCTATTCTCGAATCATTGCACGCTCTAAAGGTGCCTTATTGGCTGGTGCTTTACGGACAGTACAACGAACACGAGTACAAAGACTTGCTGAGCAAGACCTCATTCATCGTCTGGCATGGGCGCCATGAGAGCCAGGGGATTGCCCTACAAGAGGCGCTGGCCTGCGATGTTCCCATCCTGGTCTGCGATGCAATCAGTCTAGCACAGGCTAGAAGTACGTACGTGTTCTCCTCGGAACTCTCCAAGTTTCCTGTTACTGCAGCTCCATACTTTGATCACACCTGTGGTATCAAGATAACTGACTTGAGCGAATTGCGAACGTCCATAGAACGGATGGTTAATAAGAAGAAGTCCTTTCACCCACGCGAGTATGTTCTAAAAAATCTGTCTTTGGAAGGGCAGGCGAGAGCATTCGTGTCACTCTGGGAACATTGGGGACTGACCTTTGAAGAGGGCTTTCAGGAGAAGGTCGCTACGACCAAACCATACGTTGTTCCGTTCACAGATCGTCTCTCAAGGTTGATCTGCAAAGCCTGGAGCTACCTGAGAGGTTGATTTCACCCCGTCGGGCAAGAGGAGGATACCTTATGGAGAACTTTAAATCTGCACGCGTTATTGTAACAGGCGGAGCTGGATTCATTGGCAGTAACCTTGTTAAACGCCTTGTAAAAGAAGGAGCGGAAGTCCATGTTTTGGATAATCTCTCACGTGGCAGTCTAAGCAATCTCAGAGGAACCAATGACTTGTCTCCGATTGACTTGGAGCACCAGTTTTACCTGACTGATCTGGCAGACTATGGAAAATGTCTTGAAGTCATTAGAGATGCTGATTTGGTTTATCATTTGGCGGACGTAGTTGGAGGAGTACATTTCGCTTTGCATCAGGAAGCCTTCATTTTCAGACAAAATGTGTTGATTAACAGTAACGTCCTGACCGCCTGTGTTACAAATCGTATTCCTAATTTTGTTTACGTTGGGACGGCATGTAGCTATCCCAAACATTTGCAGACAAGCAAGGGGATAGCGGCTTTGACGGAAGACCAGACTTACCCAGCTGAGCCAGAATCGTCTTACGGCTGGAGTAAGTTGATGGGAGAATATGAGGCCGAGCTTGCGCAAGACACAGGGAAGATCGATGTCGGGATTCTCCGCCTGCACAATGTGTATGGGCCGGGGGTATCATTTGATCCCAGGACCTCCCAAGTTCTGCCATCCTTGATTCGCAAAGCAATTCTGTACCCGGAGGAACCATTTGTTGTATGGGGCAGCGGCCATCAGTATCGAGACTTTATTTACATTGATGATGTTGTTGAAGCACTGCTACTTGTAGCGCAGCATGGAACCAACAAAGGCGCGATACAAATCGGGTCTGAGAAACCTACAACAATTAAAGAAGCGGCTGAGTTAATCGTGAGGGTGTCCGGCAAGGCGATCGAAATCCGTTATGATGCAAGCAAGCCTGAAGGTGACCGTGGTAGAATTGCAGTTTGCGATAGGGCCCGTGATATCCTGGGATGGGGACAGGGTGTTATGTTCACTGATGGATTAGAACGAACCTACGGGTGGATAAGCAACCAGATTAAGTCATAGGGGTAAACCAGTTATGGCGTTAGGGAGGTGGGGCATGCGCATATTTTATGCAGTGAGCTCAAATGCAACTGGGACGAGCAAATCGTATGGTTGGTATACGAACTTCTATAGGTCACTTGCTGATATGGGCATAGACATCGTTTGCTTTGACTATGATTTTGGTCCCCTAGAGCGAAATGCAAACCCTCAAACCCCTGAGCAAGTTGCCTTTGTTGCTAGAAATCAACCAAAATTCAGTGAGGAGCTCTTGCGGCAAGTTGAACATGCTCATCGTGAGCGACCGATCGATCTTTTTTTTAGCTATTTCTTGTCCTCTTATGTCGAGCCTCGGGTGATCCGCCAGATTTCGTCTATGGGAATACCGACCGTAAACTGGTTCTCTAACGCCTCATATCAGTTTGAATTGGTCCAAGAAATAGCGCCTGCATTTGACTACTGTTTAACCCCAGAGATCCATCGTGTGGAATATTATCGTCGTATTGGCGCGACCCCGATTTATTGCCAAATGGCAGCCAATCCTCGTGTGTACAAGCCCTATTCGATTGCCCAAGAGTATGATGTCACGTTTGTCGGGCAGGCATACGGAGATCGCCCGGACCATATTGCTTATCTACTAAATAGCGGGATTGACGTAAAGGTTTGGGGTCCTGGCTGGATTGCGCCTGATCCTTCTCATTCTATTAGAAAGCAATTACGCAGGCAGCTTGGTCGCATTAAGCGGACGATGCTGGGACAACGCAGTGTGCAACGTATTTACTTGCCTGCTAGTCGGTGTGGCGAACCGCTTTCTGACGAGGAGATGATCAAAATGTATAGTCGCAGCAAGATCAATCTGGGATTCTCCAAAGCAGGGACTACATATCTGATGGAAAATCCAATCAAACAGATGCGCTTGCGCGATTTTGAGGTGCCAATGAGTGGTGGTTTCTATATGACGGAGTGGTGGGATGAACTCGAAAACTTCTTTGACCCGGGTAAGGAGATTGTGTGTTATCATGACAAGGCCGATCTGGCCGAGAAAATCAAGTATTACCTGGCTCACAACACAGAGCGAGAGAAGATCAGGCAAGCGGGGTATCAGCGGGCAGTAAATGAGCACACTTGGCAAAAACGGTTTCAGCATGTCTTTCGAGAAATAGGGGTTACATAAGGTGATTTGGAAGATAATATGGAAGCTTGTCCGATGGTATCTGGTCGCCGGGAAGGGCCGAGTGGGATATCAATCGCTCTTCGAGAAGCTGTATCAGTACTCTCTCGGTGGCATGAACGTTGGGGGGGGGGCGCTTGTCAGCGAGAGTGGTGAGATATCGGTCATCCAGTATGCTGTCGACTCGGCTGTGCCAGCAGGTTCTGAGCCGGTCATTTTTGACGTCGGGGCCAATGAAGGGCAATACGCTGCCCAGGTTCTCAAGATCATCGGTGATGAAGGCCAGCTTTACTGCTTCGAGCCGTCCAAAACAACATTTGCCCAGTTACAAAGGTACATTGGCTCACGACCCAATGTGATCCTTCACAATATCGGGCTGGGCGAAGCTGAGGAGGTTCGTACACTCTATACAGGCGCACTTGATTCTGGCCTGGCGTCACTCTATCCTCGTCGCCTGGATCATTTTGGGATACGACTTGACAAAGAAGAGCAGGTTGTCTTGAAAACCCTAGATGAATTTTGTGAAGAGAATGGAGTGGAGGCAATTCATTTGCTCAAGCTGGATGTAGAAGGCCATGAACTCGGTGTTTTGCGAGGCGCTCAAAGACTGATTGAGACGGAAGCCATAAAACTGATACAGTTTGAGTTCGGCGGCTGTAACATCGACTCGCGCACCTTCTTGCAGGACTTTTTCTACCTCCTGAGTCCTCACTATACTCTTCACCGGGTACTGAAGGATGGATGGGTACCTTTGCCAACCTACCAGGAACGCTATGAAATCTTTCTTACGACCAACTTCTTGGCAGTTTCTCGCAATCTGACGGCTGAGGAGAGGTGAGGGGGGGTGCCTAGAGTCACCGTTCTCATGGCAGTTTACAATGGCGAGCGTTTCCTGCGCCAGGCCATCGAGAGCATCTTGGCCCAGACGTTCACAGACTTTGAGCTGTTGATCGTAGACGATGGCTCGACAGATCGAACTCCAGACATCATCCGTTCCTATCGAGACCCGCGAATTCGAGTCATGCGCCATGAAAGCAATCGAGGGGTCGCCTACACTCGCAGTTGCGCTTTGCCTCTGGCGAGGGGAGAGTACGTGGCCGTTCTTGACGCCGACGACGTCTCGTATCCCCATCGCCTTGAGACGCAGGTTGCTTACCTCGATGCACACCCGGATATTGTCTTGCTAGGCAGCTCCTGTGAGTATATTAACGAGCAAGGTGGCATCATCCATACCGTCCACGTTCGTTCAACAGATCCCCTGTCTATTCGATGGCGTCTTTTGTTCGGCAACTGTATTACCCATTCGACCGTGATGTATCGGTCGCTCAGAGTTCTGGAGCTAGGTGGATACAATGACAGTGTATTCGCGGGTGAAGACTATGATCTGTACGTGCGTCTCGCTGTGAATCACCGCATTGCACAGCTCGACGAGGTGTTGGTCCAACATCGAGAGCACCCTTGCAGCTTGGAACAGGTGGAACCGGCAGAAGTGAAGCGTCATTTTGTGTGGACGACTTCTCGCAGTATAAGCAACTTGGTAGGCTTTTCGGTCCCCTATGAAGTGGCTGAGTGCCTCCGCGGATGTCAACAGGATGTCTCGCCGGAGGTCCTGCGCCGGGCCTATGCCCTTACCTGGACCTGTCTGAGGACCTTGGCGAAGACAGAGATCATGGACAAGAGAGATCACAGAAAGCTTTTTTGCTTCTATTTGGAAAAACTAACCCAACTGATCGAATGCTACAATATGCGGCGTTATCAGGTGTTTGGATCGGCCTTGCGCGGTGGATTGTCCTACGCACCGGCTGAACTGTTTTCGCTGCATTTCGTGCACTTTCTCTATCGAGTGGGCGTTCCCAAGCGAATGCGTCAGCAGATCAAGCGAGTGCTTTTCCTGCAGCAACTTTGAACAATCAGCATCGGGCTATCAGTGCATGCGATATGCTAACATCTAGGTGGAACAGTCCTATGGGGTGCTGTGGGATTGCATTGTCGCTTTCGTCTCCAAAGAAACTACGACGCGCCGGGAGCGGCGAGTCCTGTTTCCAGCGTTTCTAGCGAATCTCTTGCAACTGGCGCGTCAGAACGAAGCCTGCCGCCTGCGTGCTCTGCGGATTGCACTGCGCTATGGGTTGCACTACACACCGGAGAGCCTATTCACCCTGCTGTTTGCCAAGTTCGCGGCGCGCCTAGTTATACCAATTAAAATACGACAGTGGATTCGCTCGATAGTAAAAGGAATCGGGGTCCGATGTGTAAGGTGAGACATATCCCCCAGCCTATTCAAGCCGAAGTTCACAGTAAATCCAGTCGGTGCTCAGAAGCATTCCGGAGTGGATGAGGGATTAATTGAGTTAACAAAAAGGAGAAGTGTTATACTGTATGCGTATCGCGCTTATCAGCCCGGTATTTCCGCCTGGTGGTCAGAGTGGCATCGGAGCAGCGGTGTTACATCATGCGCTCGGGTTGAGCCGCCTGGGCCATGAAGTACATGTCTACACCTGGCTAGATCAGCTACCCCAGCCATCCTGCTCGTTCTCGGGGATTACCGTGCACCGCCTGTCCAATCCGGTCTGGGTTAACCGGCTACAATCGCTGGCGAACAAGTTGCTGCGATGGGGAAACTTCCTGCTCAAGGGAGGTCCGCGCCAGTCTTTTAGCGGCACAGTAAGAAACCTGCGCGGGATGATCACGCTGCGCCTGTTAGCACTTTCCGGGGCGTTGGAACCATTTGATATTGTCGAAGCGCCCGAGTGGGGCGGGGCGTGCGCGGTATTTAGCAGCTCGCGGGTTCCGGGCGTTAAGGTGACCAAGTTGCACGGCTCTTTCTATTCGCATTACCACAAGTTCCAACCTTATACCGCTCTGTTTCAACGAGATGTGCAACTGGCATCATGGATTGAGCGGCGCGGCATAAGGCATTCGAATCTGGTGCTGTCACCCTCACAAGCTATGGCTGAAGATGCCCACCAATGGTTGGGAGTACTCGAGCCAATACAGGTCTTGCCTAATTCAATAGACCTGCCTTATATAGATTCACACCTCAACAAATCGAGAGCCTTGGGGTTGTCAGATGGAGCTATCCACGTGACCTTTGCCGGACGCATTACTAACCAGAAAGGGGCACATGTAATGGATGGCATCATTAGGAAGCTGAGGGGCAACCCCGATAGCGGTCGATGGCGATTTACGTTGGCAGGCTACTGCCGTGATGTTCGACAGTATCCTGCGTTTTATAGCAGTAATACTCGCAATGTGGTGGTAAAGCTACTAGGCAAACTTTCAACGCCACAACTGCTCGATGTGCTGAACCAGACGGACATCTTCCTTTTTCCTTCTCATAGCGAGAATTGCCCGATGACGCTATTGGAGGCGATGGCCTGTGGGTTGCCTGTTATCGCTTCGGCAGTAGGGGGAATCACGGAGATCGTGAATCAGGGGACTGAGGGCATTCTCTGTCCTAGAGACGATGTTCAGGCATTTACCCAGGCCTTGCTCGACTTAAAGGATACCGACCGTAGAAAGTGTATGGGTGCGAAGGCACGGGCCAGAATTGAACGTGATTTTGCCTCTGAGGTCATTGCTCAAGAATGGCTTGAGCTGTGCCAGCGTGCCGGATTAAGGAGGGAAAGCACGCGATGAGCGCGTTCCGAAAAATCAGGACCCTGGCCAGATCGATCTTGAGGCCTCTTGTGGCACATCACAAGCGGACAGTTCGCCGAGGTTTCTATGTCGGCTTGAGAGTGCAGGGTGGATGGCGGCGAAATCAGGGATCCCCCGTGCTCACTGCCGAATAGCGGTTCTTCCAGGTTTTGGATCTGAGCGGACAGGTGGTGTATAATGTGGGTAACTTCAACGGACATCTGGCCTAGTTTTTCGCACGATAAGCTGCCCGAGTACTTATTTTTGAGCCCACATCCATGTAACTATGAATGAATTCTTTCTATGATACGATTGAACAAACTCTCTAACGTGAAGACATTCAACGTTGCCGTGGGGGACAGGCCAGGGCTGGGGACAGTACTAGCCCGCGGGGGGGGATGCCCTCGGAAGCCTTGAGCCGAGGATTCAGTCACAGATTGCCGCGCGAGGCCACGACGTAGAATGGCATATCGTTCCAATCGTGACGCTTAGCGATTATGCTCAACCTGCTCCTCCACTCGGCTTCATCAAGGTTGATGTGGAGGGATACGAGTTTGCCGTGTTGCAAGGTGCAAAGCAAACTATACCAGGCACAAGCCCAGGCTCTACATCGAAATCCACGGTGCAAACATGCGGCAGAAGGGTCACAATGCCTCTCAGATTCTCGAATGGCTTGGGTCTTACAACTGCTCCTGTTATCATGTTGAGAGTGAGCGAGGTGTCAACGTTGAGAACGCGGAGATTGCGCGAGAAGGTCATATCCATTGCCAGCTACGGCCGTAAGCGTTGTTCTTCGAGTGGTAAGGAAACTAGCGCCCTCACCGCAGCATTACTAACGCATCCATCACGGAGGATCCGCGGTTTTACTTACTTGGAAAACCGATACCCCGAAGCGTTGAGAAGTGCGTGAGTCCTCATGGTAGGTATAAGGAGGGAAGTATAGATAGATGATAATTCAAGTTGAGTATCCGAAATCTGGGGGGACGTGGCTCTATAAGATGTTGGCTTACTACCTGAATATTCCCTTCTTGCCATTAGTGAAGCCAGAGAAAGGAGATGGGTTTCCTGCTGCGGGAGAGTTCGAAGATAAAGCAAAAGCGCGAAAACAGAAATATGATGGTAGGAACAGCCATGTTGGTCAAAAGCAGTTCCAATACATCACGCAAAGTCATGTATTACCAAATAACGCACTTTTTGATTGGGAATATTGCACCTTTTTCTTGATACGAGATGGTAGGGATGTTATAACCTCATTTTACCATTATGAAAAGTATTTTCTAAAAAACCATAAATCGACATTTCAAACGAAACTCTCAACTCTCAAATGGGATCTTATTGGTGCTCTTATTCCCAGACACAAGAAATACGCTCAGGATTTTTGCTTTCGCAATGTGGATTTTAGTGAGTTATTCGCTGATTATGTTGCTTTAAGAGCCAAGGAATGGCGTTTTCATCTGGAAAGCTGGTTAAGAACCGGTAAAACATTCTTTAAGTACGAAGATGTAAATAAGGACCCTGTCTCTGAGCTGAAGAAGATTTTGAGGTTTATTGGAGCCGATATTGATGAGGATCTCGTTGAAAAAACGGTAGCGCTGATGTCCTTCAAAAACCAGCAGAAGTTAGAAAAAGATAAGCAAGGAGGGAAATTTTATAGGAAGGGTATAATTGGTGACTGGAAGAATCATTTCGATGAAAATCACAAGGAAACCTTCAGAAGCATCGCCGGAGATACACTAATGGCTTTAGGGTATGAGAAGGATATGAATTGGTAAGACTATGTTGCATATTCTGTGCAGGTGCAGAATTTAGCAGAGGAGTTGGATATGTTCCAGCGGTTCTTCGTCTCATTTCAGTATCGCCACCATGGCAAATACTCCGCCTACACTCAAATTGTTCGCTACTTTCCCGATGCTACCGTACTTCCCGGGGCCTGGTGCTGCAGGGGAGGAACTAACAGCCGCACACTGTTTAACAGGGTTATGAATAGGTTGGTTGACCCACATGGGGTCCTCGCCTCGAGTATAACTGAGTTGCATATGTATGGTATCGGCAGGAAGATATTCCATTTTATACGTCCGGAGAATCAGTGGAAGCCGATGTACGCGCACAGGGCCTCAGGAGTTCGGTTGGTCGCAACCTACCACCAACCTCATGATGCTCTTACAGAGATGTTCGAAGCGGAGGGGGTCGACCCACGCGGGCAGTGGGATGGGATCATCGCGCTCTCCCGTCGAGAGGTAAACGGCTATAGGGAGGTGTTTGGTACACAGAGAGTAGTTTTTATCCCCCTCGGTGTGGATACAGATTTTTTCTGCCCCGATGATCGCGTGGCGAAGGAGCACAAAGTCTTAATGGTCGGAAACTGGCTGCGTGACGCCTCTTTGGCCGCGGGCATCATCGATATTCTTCAAAGAACCATGCCGGATCTGAAGTTAGAAGTTATTGGGCTGAGGACCGGAAGGAGTCTTCTTGAAGGACGGCGAAATGTGTTCTTACGAAACGAGATCTCAGATGCAGATTTGTTGAAGGCCTACCGGTCTGCTTTGTTGGTGCTACTGCCCCTCAAACAGGCTGTGGCCAACAATGCCCTATTGGAGTCCATGGCATGTGGGACTCCGACTGTAGTCTCCGGTGTGGGAGGAGTCCCAGATTATGCGGCTCCGATGGGAACCATCGTTGTAGAACCCAATGAAGTGAGGTGCTTTGTAGATGCAATTCAATCTCTGCTCCGGTCTCCGCGTAGGTTAAGGGATATGGGCCAAGCCTGTAGAAAGCATGCGATGTTGTATACATGGCAGCGGGTTGCAAAATCTGTGGGCGAGTTTCATGCGACTATTATGGATAAGCGATGATACACAAATGAAAAGTCAGCAGAATAACACCAATGTAGTCATTGTCTTTGATGCCTTTCGAGGTTCTTTTGCTGAGAAACTAAGCGCCAGGCTATCCTTGCGTGTTGCTAGTAGAGGGGGAGTGCAAAAAATCACAGGAGGGATCATTCCACCGTTCTCGTTTGAACCGGATGCAGCCTTTCTTACCGGTCACCACCCAGAGGAGACCAATAACGGGACGCATTTCTGGTATGATCCAGAGTGCTCCTCATTCAGAGGGATTATCTCACGGAGTGGGATTGCCGACCGGTTGCCGTGGTCTATGCAGCTTGCGCTCCGGAAGTGGATCTCTTGGCATATAAATCCAAGTGCAGATGCCCAGAATGTTGAGCGCCGTATTTCTACAGCCCGCATTCCCTTCCGGTTCTTGCATTACTTTGACGTCGTGCAGAAGCGTATGCCGTTCAAGGAGGATTTCTGCCCTTTTCCAACGATCTTTGACCTACTCCGTTCGGCGAATAAGCACTGGGTGTATATAGGTTCGCCGGTCTCCAGCGCCCGGTCGGAAGACGTCTGGGAAGCACTGCAAAAGGCCCCTATTGAGGACGCTTCGCTCGTCTTTCTGTTCGTGGGTGATCTGGATGGAATCGGTCATCGGTATGGCCCGGATTCTACGGAATACGCCGATGCTCTCCACAAAATAAGTGGGTTTCTCCGCCGCGTGTTGGATTATGTGCAGAGGCGCACAGAAGTGATGCGAGCACTGATATTCGGGGATCACGGGATGGTTGAGGTAACTCGATGTGTGGATGTTCAGGCTGCACTGGAGCGATTACCTGTCCGTCCGGTAGAGGATTATCTGTACTTCTTGGATTCCACAATGGCCCGGTTCTGGTTCTTCAACGAGCGAGCGCGCCAGGCTGTGACGGAGGCGATGCAGGCCTTGGAAGGGGGACGGCTCATTACTGAGGAGGATCAGGCCACATACCACATTCGGTATCCTCACAACCGTTTTGGCGAGCTCATCTGGTGGGCGGACGGCGGGACGCTGATCCTACCTAACTTCTGGCAGGGAAAGAAACCTGTTAAGGGGATGCATGGGTATCGGCGTGAAGTAACTGATAACCATGCCGGTCTTTTGCTGATGGACCCCGATTTGCAGGGAACGAAGATGCTGGAGCAACCGCTAGAGATGGTAGCCATTTTCGCGACTATGATGGATATGTTAGAGATTGAGAAGCCTTCTGAGGCAGATGGGCGTTCTGTGTATGAGATGATTGCGTGATGGGTAAATTCACAGTGTTACAAGACCCCAAGGCCGATATGGCAGTCCAGACTTCTCTCAACCTAGTGGTAGAGGCAATTGTGGACCGCATGGGAAGTAAGGTAAAAGCGATCATACTCACGGGTGGCTTCGGACGTGGCGAAGGTGGCGTGGTCCAAGACAATGGGCAGTATCGGCCTGTAAATGATTTCGATATTGGGGTGATGGTCTCTACATCAGACTATCTCCTGCGCCGTAAGCAACTTCAGGCTAAGGTGCAGCGGCTGGCCGATGAGTTGGCTCCCCAGGCAGGGGTGAAACAAATCGACATTGGTATCACCAGTTGGCTGGCGTTCCGATTGGCCCCTAACTTGGTAGCCTGGTACGAGGTTCGAAACGGGCATCGTATCTTATGGGGCGATATAGACTTGAAGAGGATCATGCCCTCGTTACCTGCGGACCACTTGTCGTTGTTGGATGGAGCAATCTACTTCCTCTCACGAGGGAGCGGCTTGCTGATTCCAGCCCTATACTTCTTACCGGACGGAAAGATAAGGGAGCGACAGCGGGAGAACTTCCAGATCGAGGTGGACAAAGCCTGTATGGCGATGGGAGATGCGCTGTTGCTGTTACGCAGGCAGTATCATTACTCCTACGTTGAGCGGAAAAGACGCCTGGAAGCGATGGATGTCAGCGATATTCCACAAGGAGAGACTGTGCGCACGTTCTATGTCAGGGCTGTGGAGCGGAAGCTGCGTCCCCACTTTGATTGGTCTGGCGATGAGGCAATGGTAGATCACTGGTTTGCGGTACGAGATTTGTTCAATAGCTTCTTCCTATGGTTTGAAGAGCTTCGACTAGGGCGTTCGTTCCAAGACTGGAAGGCGTATTCAACCTTTGTCGAGCAACACGTGAAAGATCCTCTTGGGGAGCGCCTGCGCATGTGGATGCGAAGCGTGATTCGATTTGGGGTTATAGCAGCGCTCAGTCCACGAGGGCGGGAAGCCGCGTTCCACCAGTCGCGACCGTTCCGATGGGCCACGATGCCGATGCTGCTCTTCTCTTTGGAGCGTAATGAGGTGGATTTCAACCTACTGGAGCCGGGGCGGGAGCTGTTAGGACTTCCGGAGACTGATGGAACCGTGAGGGCGTGGCAGGAGACTGCGCAGGAGTATCTGAGAATCTTCCACCCAGAAGGGGTGGTTCGTGAGTTGCTGGAGAAGGGCACTTGAAAGTAGTGCTGATGGGTTCGTTTCCGCTTTACGATTATGCCGAAGACATCGGAATTGACCCCAGGGCTTTCCAGCGTATCTTTAGCTGTAACGAGAACCTGGCAAATGGTCTGGCGCGGATATCGGGTCTCGAAGTCCACTTTATCACCGGGACAAAGCTAATTCCGAAGACACGCACCATCCGACGAGGGAACCTCTCGGTAACCTTTTTCGTTTCGCCGCCCAAGGCGAATTTGTTCACCGGATTCCAATATACACGGGTGGCGGTGCATCGGATGCTACGCAAGATCAAGCCTGATGTGGTGCATGGGATCGGGACAGAACATATCTGGCCCTACATCGCCGTAACTTCATCGTTCCCTTCAGTTGTAACGGTGCATGGCGTGATGTCGGAGATCATCCAAAAGGTATCTACACCTCGAATCTCGAAGAAGCGTTTTTTCGCAGCCTTGGAACGATGGACCTTACGGAGGACAAAACATTTGATCAGTATCAACCCATACGTCCAGTCAGCGTTAGGAAAGTATACGCACGCTCAGATATATTCGGTGGAGAATGCGGTATCGGAACACTTTTTTCGCTATAGAGCACATCCTGGAGAATCAAAAAGGATACTGTTTGTTGGAGATATCCAGCCAAGAAAGGATCTAGTGTCACTCATAGATGCGTTAGCGATGATGACAGAGAAGAGTGTAAGTCTGAGCGACATCACGCTTTCGGTGGTTGGAGCGGTATCAGACCCCGAATATTACGAACAATTGAAGGACCTGATACAGGGTCGGGAATTAGAAGGGCAGATTGTGTTTCGCGGGTTTATGTTGCCTGAAGAGTTGGCTGTGGAATATCAACGGGCTGCGATGTTAATCTTGCCATCTATAGAAGAAACTGCTCCAGGTTGTATCAGTGAAGCGATGTCTTTCGGATTGCCGGTGGTAGCGACACGGGTAGGGGGTGTGGAGTATATGGTGCGGGATGGGGAGACGGGGATTCTAGTGGAGCCACGAGATCCACAAGCCTTGGCAGAGGCAATGGGACGACTTATGCTGTCCCCGGTGCTACGAGACAGAATGGGCGCTCAAGCGAGGGATATTGCGGAAAAGCGATTTCATCCTGAGGTGATTGCGAAGAAGACGCTGGATGTTTATAAGGGAGTTATTCGGGAGGAGGAGTAGTGAAAAAGGAATATTTGCCCAAGATTTCGATAGTTACTCCATCCTATAATCAAGGGCAATTCTTGGAAGATACGATTCAGAGCGTTTTGAACCAAGGCTACTCTAACTTAGAGTACATTATCATTGATGGTTGTTCTACGGACAACTCGGTAGAGATCATCAAAAAGTATGCCGATAAGCTGGCGTACTGGGTAAGCGAGCCGGATAGTGGACAGAGTGAAGCAATCAACAAAGGGTTCCGAAGGGCTGGTGGGGAAATCTTGGCGTGGATCAATTCTGACGATGTGTATTATCCAGGTGTACTAGCAAGAATAGCTAAATACTTTACAAATCATTCCGAGATTGATTTCCTTTTTGGTTATCATGATGACATTGATGAGAATGGGAGAGTATTCCGGAAAGGAACCTATTTGCCCTATGTGCCTCATGCTTTTCGTCATGGCTTTGCGCAAATCTGCCAGCCAACCAGTTTTTGGAGAAGGCAGGTGTGGGAACAATGTGGCCCATTAGATGAATCGATCCATTTGAGCATGGACTACGATTTATTTTGCCGGGTGGTCAAGCAAGGGCTTTGTATCCGAAGTATACCAATTCGTGTTTGCCAGTTTCGTTACCATGCGAGTAGCAAATCTGTAATGAACAAAAAAGAGATAAGATTATTGTCGAAAAAACTGTTGGTTAAATATTTTCCCGAAATATCAAATCCCATAGTTTATTCGTTGGCCTTTTTTGAAACTCTTTTTTTTCGAGCTGTACGAAGGGTTAAGCGCGTGTTATGAAACGTCATTATTGCTTCCCTATGCGCCATTGCTAGCGGGAATGATGCAACTAAGCTGTAAGGCAACATAGTAAATCCCTACCCGCACAAGATGCACCCATATATTGGGCATACGTATGGCCATAGAAAACAGACGGGGGCGGGTGAGACATACTATTCCTCGCTCCAGAAGAGCTTCAAGGCCGAGAGCGTCCACGAGGAGTTTCTCTACCTCCACTTCATCGGCGGCGGGCTCCGCCGCCACTCAAACGGCTCAGAAGCCAGATCGGTCCCGTCAGATGATAGGCGATGGAGACGGGTATCGAGGGCACATCTTAATTAGCTATCTTGCGAAAGCTCCACAAAGTGTTGGTACTCGACTACAATAGACATTTGACAATGCCGAGGCTAGACTGGAGTGACTTCAACTTGTTGGGATAGCGCGCAGATTGTGGAGGGGGGATGACAATATCCAACTTAAATCAGATACTCCTCATCGGAATTGCAGGGGGGACAGGAGCTGGCAAGACGACCGTTGCTAAAGCACTGCAAGAGGAGTTGGGAGAAGAGAGAGTTACAATTATCCCACAAGATGCATATTACCGAGACCGCAGCCACCTGCCTCCAGAAGAACGTGCAAAAATCAATTACGATCATCCAGATGCCTTCGAGAACGATTTTCTCTTACAGCAGCTTAGTCGGCTAAAGAACGGCGAACCGATTCAGCGTCCCATTTACGATTTCAAGACTCATAGTAGAAAGTCAGAAACTATCAGGATTGATCCTACGTCTATCATTATTCTAGAGGGGATTATGGTACTGGCAAACGAGGGTATTCGCGAGCTACTTGATTATAAAATCTACATAGATACAGATCCCGATGTCCGCCTTTTGCGAAGGCTAGAAAGGGATATCAACGAACGCGGGCGTGATTTCGAGAGCGGCAGAGATCAGTATCTCAGTACAGTTCGCCCTATGCATTTGCAGTTTGTTGAACCCTCAAAACGCTATGCGGATATCATAATTCCTAACGGATATAGCCGAAGCTCCCTAGATATAATCGTGGGAAAATTAAGAAGCGAGAGATGACATGTGATAAGCACGGATAACAGGCCACATGACAGCACCTCCTGGTCACCTCGACTCCCATATAATGGTGGTAAACGGTCGGTTAAGGAGAACGCGATGGCCACAAAAGACACGCGTTGAGAAACGCCGACAACAGTTGGCAGAGGCAGTACGACGTGGTGTTCTAATGCGGGAGGTTGCACGAAGGTTCGGAGTGGTGCTCAGTGCCGTACAGCTACTAGGAGATAAGACAAGACGGAGCCTCCGTCAAACCCGGGGCGGTTCAATCGGAAAGCGGTGCTGGGATGTGTACTGCCTACAATGAGAAGGAATTTGCTGAGGCTGTGCGGATCGTTCGGTATCGGTCATTTGCCCGGAACGCAGTTTGAGAGGAGCATAGAGGCATTATGAGCAATAACAAACTTAAACCACTTAGGACCCTAATGGTGAGCGCTCCCACACACATCAATGGCCCCATAGCGTTTATAACCGATCTCTTAGAATCCGGACTTCAGAAGCCTGGCTACGAAGTCACTTCACTCCCTTGTTGGGACCACAGACGTCCGAAGGAGGAATTGTGGGTCAAGATCGTTCAAGGACTGTGATGGCGAATAACATGCGCATCTTGATGCTTGTTTCGCATGTCAATATCCAAGGCCCGATACCAAAGATCACCCCTCTTTTAGTGGCCGCATTGCGTGCGCTGGGCTGTGAGGTGGCTACCGAACCCTGGGGGCGTCACAGCGATCATGAATCGCTGTTTGAGAAGATCATCGGCCGGGCGCGGGATATTGGCCGCATCTGGAGAGCGCTTAGGCACGAGCGCTTTGACGTGATGGTAGTCCAGACTTCTCATGACTGGAGAACGGTGAGCCGGGACATTCCGCTCTTGCTTGTCACTCGTCGCTTGTGCCCGAGGATTGTGATCGAGTTTCATGGCAGCCGATCAGATTGGCTGATTGCCCCAGGTCACCGCATGTTTAAGGCTACCTCAGCCTGGTTGCTCCGATTGAGCAATGCGGCGCTATTACTCTCGTCCGAGGAACAGCATGAATTGCAGCAGTTCTACCCAACAGGCAGATTTTATGTGGTCAGTAATCCATTTCAGCCTACCGATACTATTCCGGGTGAGCTGCCGTGGGCCGTGCCCAAGAGCAAGCCTGTACTACTGTTTGTTGGCCGGCTGATAGAGGCCAAGGGCATCTTTGATCTCCTGAACGCTATGCCGCACGTCCTGGGGCGAACTGTATGTCATCTGGTAGTGGCCGGGGATGGCGCGGATGCACAACGGGGGCGAGAGTGGGTCGAGAAACTTGGCTTAACCGACCACGTGACTTTGACGGGCTATCTTGTGGGTGAGCAACTGGTGGCAGCTTATCAAATGGGGGATGTCTTTGTGCTGCCCACTTATTGGAAAGAAGGATTCCCTACCGTGATTACCGAAGCTATGAACGCCGGATTGGCTATTGTGACCACGCGCATTCGGGGGGTAGGGGACCATTTGCAGGAAGGCGTCAATGCACTCTTTGTCCCGCCCCGAGATCCGGTCGTGCTGGCGGACACGCTAGTACAGTTGCTGGCCGATCCGGGGCTACGCACGCAGATATCACGGGCTAACAGAGAAAAGGTGCAAGATTTCGCTCCAGAGAAAGTGGGAAGGCATTATCTTGATGTGCTGGAACAGGTCATGAAGAGGGTATGAGATTGAAGTACATCTGCAGTTAGTGGATCGCATTCCTCGGACGGTGGCCGGCAAGTTTCGGTTTGTGATTTCAAACGTCCTAATGAAGGTTGGTAGTGATCTGGTAGGTTTTTGGGGGGCAGATGGTCGGAATTGAAGATATCAGGACGGCAATTAATCATTTGGAGAATTGGGTAGCCAAACACAACTATCAGGCCTACGATCCCTTTGATGGTCTGAACGCTTGGTTGCGTCCACTGGCCATCGGGAAGTTGGGGCGTCAGTTCTTGCTCCAAGGAGTCAAGCGTTTCCACTGGAATTTGCGTCCACTGCTGGACATCCGGTCGGCCACCAGTTCTAAAGCGATGGGCTATTTCGCCCGCGGGTATCTCAAACTCTATCATGCAACGGGGGACGCAGACTGGCTGACAAAGGCACGATACTGCCTGGACTGGCTGAAAGCGCATCCAAGTCCGGGTTACGAGCACTTGTGTTGGGGTAACCATTTCGACTATCAATCCAGAGGGTTCTATTTATCCAAGGGTGAGCCCACCGTCGTTTGGACGGCCCATATTGGTCACGCATTTCTAGATGCCTGGGAGATTGTCGGGGAGGAGAGAGATCTTGAGGCAGCAAGGAGCGTCTGTCGGTTCATCCTGAATGATCTGGAGCGTCGTCCTGAAGGTGACGGCGTGTGTATCAGTTACATCCCTGGTGATTATTATCCGGTGCACAACGCCAATATGCTAGCGGCGGCGGTCCTGGCTCGGACGTACTCGCACACGCGGGATGAATCGCTCAGGCAAGTAGCGTCCGAGGCCGTGGCCTATACAGTGAACGCCCAGCGCGCCGATGGGGCATGGTGGTACGGCGAAGCTGATAATCTGCATTGGGTGGACAATTTCCATACCGGTTACGTGTTGGATTCCCTGTGGTGGTATATAGCTTCCACGGGCGACCAGGAGTATCGTTCGGCCTTTGAACGAGGGGCTCGCTTCTTCGTCGAGAACTTCTTTCTCGACGATGGCACGCCGAAGTATTATCCTGACCGGACTTATCCCATAGATATCCAGTGCGCAGCGCAGGCGATTGAAACATTGGCATTACTGGCTAGAGAATGGGATGCAGCTTACTTGTCTCTGGCGGAGAAGGTTGCAAACTGGACCATTGCCAATATGCAGGATACCGACGGGCATTTTTACTACCAGCATGGTAAGTGGTGGGTCAACAAAACTCCCATGTTGCACTGGGGGCAGGGGACGATGTTGCATGCTTTGGCTTGTTTGCTGAAAGGGGGAGAAGGATGAGAGTTAGCATCTTCGGTCTTGGTTACGTAGGGTGTGTCTCGGCTGCTTGTTTAGCAGATGATGGGAACCAGGTTATCGGTGTAGATATCAGTGCAGAGAAGGTAAATCTCATAAATGCCGGGAAGTCACCCTTCCTAGAAGAAGGAGTCGAAGACATCTTAGGAAGAAGCGTGAGGAAAGGGAATTTATGTGCGACCACAGATGCTAAGGAAGCTGTCCTGAACAGCGAAATCTCTCTCATAAGCGTAGGAACCCCATCTCGCGATGATGGCGGCTTGAATCTGGAATTTGTATACCATGTTGTTGAACAGATAGGAGAAACTCTAAGACACAAGGAAGATTTCCATATTATTGCGATACGCAGCACTGTCTTGCCGGGGACGGCGGAGAAATGCGCTGGCATAGTTGAAAAAGCATCAAGCAAAGAGCTAAATCGCGGATTCGGAATGGCCTCAAATCCTGAGTTCTTACGGGAAGGCTCGGCTGTAAGAGATTTCTACAGCCCCGCATACACCGTAATTGGAGCGACGGACGAGAGAACGGCGGATATAGTGGCTCAATTATACGACTTCATAGATGCTCCTATAATAAAGACCGACGTTGAAGTTGCCGAGATGATTAAGTACGCGAGTAATGCCTTTCATGCTCTCAAAGTAGGTTTTGCAAATGAGATAGGTAGCATTTGTAAAGAACTTGGAATAGATAGCCATAAAGTGATGAATATCTTTTGCCAAGATGATAAGTTGAATCTGTCCTCTTATTATTTGAAGCCAGGATTCGCTTTCGGGGGCTCCTGCCTTCCCAAAGACACAAGAGCTCTTATCCATAAAGCAGACGCTTTAGGCTTACGAACCCCGCTCCTCGATAGCATCATGCCAAGCAATGAAGAGCAAATCAATAGAGCCTTACAGATGATTAAGCGGGCTAGAAGGAGCAGAATTGGGATTGTGGGCTTGAGCTTTAAGGGTGGGACCGACGATCTAAGGGAGAGTCCCATGGTGAAGTTTGCAAAGAAACTCCTACAGGAAGGCTACGATGTCAAATTCTACGATCCGGACATCGCCAAGGGAACAATTATGGGTTCGAACAAGGCATACATCGAGGAGGTGATTCCCAACTTCGACTCTCTGATGTGCCCTTCTCTATCCCGGTTTCTGAACGAGACCGAGGTCTACGTGATAGGGAAGAAAACAGATGCACTTCCCAACATCATAGATCAAGCTAAGAGGGATCAGTCAATTGTCATAGATTTAGTAAGGATGTGTGATGAGCTGGAAGCTATCAGGAAGAAGGTGAGCTATGAGGGGATCGGCTGGTAAGGGAGCGCTGATCATCGTGGAGAACCTCTCCGTCCCCTTTGATAGACGCGTGTGGAGGGAAGCGAAGGCGCTACGCGAGGCCGGTTGGCAGGTCTCGGTGATCTGTCCGTGCAGCCCTCAGGATGATCGGCTGGTGCGCAGCGATAGCACAGCCGGTAACTACGAGGTATTAGACGGCGTCCACATCTATCGTTTTCCCCTTCGGTTTGCCCAGAGTGGATTCGGTGCATATCTACGTGAATACGCCACGGCACTGCTGGCCTCAACACGGCTATCGCTGCGTGTTCTGCACGAGCAGGGATTCGATGTGCTGCAGTTCTGTAATCCTCCGGACCTTTTTTTCCCACTGGGAACAGTCTATCGATTGTTAGGCAAGCGCGTCATCTTTGATCACCATGATCTGTTTCCTGAGGCGGTAGGCTTTCGGTTCAGGGGCACAACAGGCAACTTGTTGTCTCGGCTGGCTCTGGCTTGCGAGTGGCTCACCTTTCGTATGGCAACGGTTGTAATGTCCACCAATGAATCCTATCGCCAGATTGCGCTCAAACGGGGAGGTGTGAAGCCAGAGCGCGTATTTGTGGTGCGCAACGGACCAGAGTTGGCAACGTTCCAGCCACTTACGCCCGATCCGGCGCTGAAGAACGGCCGGTTGCACCTAGTCTGCTATCTGGGAGTGATGGGCGCGGAAGATGGCATCGAGCCGATGATGGAGGCTATCCGTTATGTCGTCTGTGATCTGGGCAGGCAGGATGTACAGTTTGTGCTCATTGGCGATGGGTGTATGCGGTCCTATGCAGTTGAGTATGTGAATAGATGGGATCTGGGGCCGCAGGTCTTGTTGCCTGGTCGCATTTCGGAAATGGAGGTCCGGCGTTACCTATCAACAGCCGACGTCTGCCTGTCTCCTGATCCCTATACCCCGCTTAACGATCTCTCTACCATGAACAAGATTATGGAGTATATGGTCATGGCTAAACCGCTGGTCTCTTTCGACCTGAAAGAGGCCCGCTTCTCAGCTCGGGAGGCAGCTGTGTATGTCCCTTGCGGTGATGCACGGGCTTTTGGCCAGGCTGTTGTCGATCTGTTGGATGATCCCGCACGTCGGCGGCGGATGGGAACGGCCGGTCGCCAGCGGGTAGAGATGACACTAGCCTGGGAGCATCAGAAGGAGAGGTTGCTTACCGCCTACTCCGCAGCTATGAATGTCCCGTAGTGAATTTGTATGATTGATAGACCGTATCGGAAGATCGTGCTCCGCTGGAGGGAGAATGTAGAATTGTGAATTGAGAATGAGGTACTGCAATTATGAATTAAGAGTTTAGGATTAAGAATTAGGAGAGCTGAAGGCTCAAGGCTGCAAGGGGAGGTTGAAAGCTTAAAGCTGTAGGCAACAACTTAGTTCGAAGCTCAAAGCTGCAGGCTGAAGGCAGGACACGAAGAAATGGGTGAAAGGAGATCAATTGTGCAGGTTCCATTCGTAGATCTAGGTGTTCAATATAAAACTATCAAAGAGGAACTAGAAGAGGAGTTCCAGAAGGTCTTTGAGAAGACGGCGTTCATCATGGGGCCGGCCGTCAGGGAATTCGAGGAGGCTTTCGCTCGGTATTGTCAGGTGAAGCATGCGATAGGAGTCGCCAACGGCACGGATGCTTTGACTCTGGCTTTGAAGGCCTCAGGAATCGGCCTTGGGGACCCGGCCCGTGGAATAACGAGCGATGGAAATATTCCACGGGCTAAAGTGATTACGGCTGCCAACACCTTCATCGCTACCGTCGAGGCCATCGTCCACGCTGGAGCGACACCGGTCTTTGTGGACGTCGATCCAATTACATACAATATCGACCCAGTAAAGCTCAAAGAACTCTTCACTAATAACTCATCATTCTCAATTCATAATTCTAAATTCTCAATTGATACTGTTAAAGCCGTTATTCCAGTGCATCTGTTCGGCCAACCGGCCGATATAGGTCCCATCCTGGAGATCGCTAAAGAACATGACCTCTTGGTCGTCGAAGACGCTGCCCAGGCCCATGGGGCGGAGTACTCAAGGTCTTCGGGGCATGTAGCTCGTAGTTTGTCGCATGTAGGGAAGGCAGAAGCGGGTGGAGCGGATGTAGTTTCCCTACAAGCTACTGGCCACAGGCCACAAGCCTCCAAAGCTGGAAGCTTTGGAGACGCGGCCTGCTTTAGCTTCTATCCGGGAAAGAACCTTGGGGCCTATGGCGATGGAGGTATGGTTGTAACCGATGATGATGAAGTTGCTCTCACGGTACGGAAACTGCGTGATCACGGGAGTAGTCAGAAATACCAGCATGACCTGGTGGGTTACAACAGCCGTCTGGACACGTTGCAAGCAGCGGTTCTCCTAACCAAACTCAAACATTTGGACCGATGGAACGAGCTGCGCCGCAGGAATGCGCAGATCTACGATGAACTTCTCGGTAAGATAGATGGCGTTGTACCTCCCGGACCAGGGGTGCTGGACAAAACCACTCCCGTATACCACCTCTATGTCATCTACCTGGAGAACGGAAGGCGAGACGAGCTGCGGCAATACCTGCAAGAGAAGGGGATCGGAACGGGGATTCACTACCCCATACCAGTGCACCTCACCAAGGCATTCGAGTACTTGGGCTACAAGGAAGGTGATTTCCCGGTGACCGAAGATCGAGCTAAAAAGATCCTGTCGCTGCCGATGTATCCTGAACTTTCGCGCGAACAAATCGAATATGTAGTTGAGCAGATCAAATCTTTCGTGTATCAGTAAGGCCCCTCGTTAACACATGGGCATGTTGAAAACTACTGGGTGTGGAGTTACGATAGGCTGAGGCGATCATTATGCCAATTGAAACGGAATATCAGCACATTGTTTTGGACGAGAGGGGCACTCCAACCATCGAGGGCACTTCCACGAAGGTCATCGAATTGGTTGTGGAAAGATTGGCCTATGGATGGAGCCCAGAGGAATTGCACTTTCAGCATCCCTATTTAACCCTCGGTCAAATTCACTCAGTTCTTGCTTACTACTGGGATCACGCCGAGGAGCTTGACAAGGAGATCTCCAAGCGGTTGAAAAAGGTGGACGAGCTCCAGGAAAAGGCGAAGAGAGGACAAACACCACTTGTTGCGAGGCTCAAGGCTCAAGGGCTCCTCTAAATGGGTATCGCTCTCTACATGGATGTGCACATTCCTCGAGCGATCACCCTTGGGCTCCGAATGCGGGACAGCAATGTAGAATTATGAATGAAGAATTAAGAACAGCAATGTAGAATTATGAATGAAGAATTAAGGACAGCAATGTAGAATTATGAATGAAGAATTTAGAATGAAAAGCTAAAATTCTTAATTCTTAATTCTAAACTCTTAATTGCTACTAGATATGGATGAGAAAAAGAACGAGATAAAGGACAGGAGTTATGAATTTAGTCTCAGGGTCATTAAGCTTGTTCAGGGTCTGCCCAAAAATGACGCTGGTTTTGTCCTTGGAAAGCAGTTGCTGAGATCCGCCACTTCGGTAGGGGCGAACGTGGAGGAAGCTATTGGAGGATTCAGTAAGCAAGACTTTAGATACAAGATGAGTATTGCTTTGAAAGAAGCAAGGGAGACAAATTACTGGCTGCGCTTGATACGAGACTCGAATCTTCTGAAAGCTGAACTGATGGAGCCAATAATTGGAGAGTCTCTGGAGATCAGGAAGATCTTGACGGCGATAGTAAAGACCTCAAAAGCAATTAAGAATTGAGAACGTGGGACAGCAATGTAGAATTAAGAATGCGAGAAAGCAATTTAGAATGTAGAATTTAGAATGAGGAGCCGAAATTCTAAACTCTCCATTCTTAATTTACAAGCGAGGCGATGAAGGGTACGTAAACTACAGGGTAGAACAAAATCAAAGGAGATATCTCCATGATCAAAGTAGGTGTAATCGGCTGCGGGTATTGGGGACCAAAGCTGGTGAGAAATTTCGATAAGGTCGAGGGCTTCGACATAGCTGGAGTCGCCGATCTTGATCAACGACGATTGGATTCCATCAAGCAAGATCATCCGTCGGTAAGGGTTACCACTGATCCTCAAGAGCTTCTATCCGATTCCCAGATCGATGCCCTGGCCATCGCTACCCCCATCTCCACTCACTACAAGCTGGCAAGAGAGGCCTTAATGAGGGGTAAGCACGTCTTGGTGGAGAAACCGATGACCATCACAACCTCACAGGCGGAGGAGCTGGTCGAGATTGCCGAGCAGAAGAAAAGAGTGCTGATGATCGATGCCACCTTTATCTATACCGGAGCAGTGAAGAAGATGAAGGAGATCATCGAAAGCGGGGAATTGGGTGACATATATTACATTGACTCAGTCCGGGTAAATCTAGGGAGGCTCGGGACCATGGGAAGGGCCACCGGCTTCTACCACGATGTAAATGTCGTCTGGGACCTCGCCCCTCATGATATCTCCATAATGAATTTCTTGCTCGATAAGAGACCCATAAGCGCTACTGCTCAAGGGCAAAGCTATATCAATTACGGTGCAGATAATCATGAAAGTGTGGTCTACGGGACGATCAACTTTGAAGACGGCATCCTCGGCCACTTTCATGTAAGTTGGCTCGCTCCCCAGCAGGTTAAACGGACCGTTATTGTCGGTAGTAAGAAGATGCTGGTCTACGATGATCTTGATCGCAAAAGTCCGGTCAAAGTCTATGATAAAGGCGTCAGGGTTGAAAATCACGGCGCGAACGGCATCTCGGTTCAATATCGCGAGGGCAATGCCGATGTGTATGTCCCGGAGATCGATCCTGCTGAAGCCCTGGAGGTAGAGGTCAGACACTTCCTCGATTGCATTGAAAACAGGAAGGAGTCGATTACCAACGGTAGGGTCGGCTTAGCTGAGGTCAGGATGCTTGAGGCTATACAACGATCCTTGAAGAACGGCGGGGCAGTGATCGAGCTGTGAAATACCAAAGGATAACGGATGACGTCAGGCTGGGTAAGAACGTAAAGATCTATGATTTTGTCAACCTCTACGGCTGTGAGATTAGCGATAACAGCCAGATCGCCGCGTTTGTGGAGATCCAAAAAGACGTCAAGATCGGCAAAAACTGTAAGATCTCGAGTCACACATTCATCTGCTCCGGTGTCACCATCGAAGACAATGTCTTTGTCGGCCACAATGTCTGCTTTGTCAACGATAAGTATCCCCGGGCTACCGATGAGGAAGGGAATCCTTTGAGACAGGAGGAGTGGCAGGTCGAGCCAATCCTGGTTAAGACAAGAGCCTCTATCGGTTCCGGTTCAGTGATCCTTTCCAACCTGACCATTGGGGAGAACTCGATCATAGGGGCGGGGAGTGTCGTGACGAAAGATGTACCGGATGGCGTGATTGTGGCAGGCAATCCGGCGAAAGTATTAAGAGCAATTTTGAATTTTGAATTTTGAATTAAGAATTGAGAATGAGGAAGGCGGTTAAGAGTTGAGAATAAGAACAGCAATTAAGAATTGAGAATTTTGACTTTTCATTCTAAATTCTACATTCATAATTCTACATTGTTATCCCACATTCTCAATTCTAAACTGTTACTGGATATGGACTTAGAACTATAGTTGAGGTTGTAACCATCATGGGGAATAAGAACGTTAGAAGAAAGACCAAAAGCAGACGAAGAATCGGGATTGTCCTCTTATACCTGCTTGTTGATGTTGCAGTCATTTTCTTTTCCTTTTATTTTGTCTATCTTGCTCGCTATGAAGCCTCCACCTTATTTCGGTTCCCTCCTGATCTCTTCCAGGCCACGGTATTCTATCAAAAGCACTTCCTGATTCACTTCCGGATTGCCGCGATAATGGGGCTCTTTTTGATCGTCCTGATGTATAAGAACGGGCTCTATGCCACCCGTCGTGGTGCCCACTTGTCCGACGAATTCGTAGCTGTGGCCAATGCTGTCTTATTGACCTTCTTCTTCGGGATTGCGCTGAGCTACCTCTTACAACAGTTCGTGATCTCGCGGCTCGTCCTGGGGGGCTTCATGGCCCTACTCCTCCCCAGCTTAGCTGGATGGCGCGTCCTCAAGAGAAGATGGCTGAGGTATCTTATCTCTCATGGGTATCGGCGCACTGGCGCGCTGATCGTGGGAGCAGGGCGGGTAGGGAAGTACTTAGAGAGATTGCTGCTGAACTGTGCCTGGCTAGGGGTCGATGTACTCGGTTTCTTAGATGATAAATACCAAAGCCAAGCCCAGGATCAATCCAACCCCCGGGCGGACAGAATCTTAGGCCCATTGGCCGACTTCAAGAGGATGGCAAAGGAACATGAGGTTCAAGATGTCTATATCACGATTCCCTCAGAGCGGAAGAAGGTGAAGGCTCTAGTAGAAGAAGCTTATGAGTTGGGGATTAATGCCCACATCGTTCCGGATACGTTTGATCTCCTCTTTCGCCAAGTGAAGTTTGAGAATGTAGGGTCGTTTACACTGCTGCGGCTGTTCCAGCCTACACTGGACGGTTGGGAACGGCTGCTCAAGCGGATCGAGGATCTCCTGTTAGCCTCAGGGTTTCTGGTGGCTTTCTCCCCTGTGATGGCCGTAGTTGCTGTTGCCATTAAGCTGGATAGCCCTGGACCAGTGATTTACAGGCAAAGAGTGCTTGGCGAGCACGGAAAACCTATCATAGTCTATAAGTTTCGTTCTATGTATCACAATGCCGATGATTCTGTGCATCGGAAGTATTTGAAGCGGTATGTCAAGGAGAATAACCCGGCCGATGAGGAGAAAGGCGTTTATAAACTTACTAACGATGAGCGGATTACAAGGGTCGGCCGGTTCATCAGAAAATACAGCCTCGATGAGATACCGCAGCTATGGAGTGTGTTGAAGGGCAGTCTTTCCTTGATCGGGCCGCGGCCACCTCTGAGCTATGAGTATGAGAATTATGATGACTTCCATAAGAAGAGATTAATCATTAAGCCGGGGATCACCGGGTTGTGGCAGGTAAGCGGAAAATCGCATCTCTCTTTTGAGCAGATGGTGGCACTCGATCTTCGTTACATCAATGAATGGTCCATATGGCTTGACTTAAAGATCCTGCTTTTGACAATTCCGTTGGTGGTAAATGGGCGAAACTACTAAACGGCAATTATGAATTATGAATTTAGAATGGGAGAGGCAATGTAGAATTATGAATGGAGAATGGGAGAGGCAATGTAGAATTATGAATGGAGAATGAAGAACGGCAAGGAGCAGGGGAGAGAGAAAGCAAGCAAGGGAGCAGGGGTGCGGGGGAGAGAGGGAGAATGAGAGACTGCAATTGAGAATTATGAATTGAGAATGAAGAAGGCAAGGAGCGAGGGAGCAGAGAGGCAGGGGAGAAAGGGTGCAGGGGAAGCGCTGGAGAAGTCGTGTTTTTGCTCTAAGGGCAGCTTGTATCAGCGCTCTTTAACGTGAATTTGGATGATTGATAGACCATATTGCAAGATTGCGCTTCACTGGTTTGCCTTGTTGGCCTGGATCGGCTTGATCTGGTATCTCTCTTCGCGACCGTCGGTGCCGGGCGTAGGGAGCGACACCTGGGATTTCGTGCTTCGGCAGGGTGGACACCTCGTGCTCCACGCGTTACTGGCTCTGTTGGCTTGGCGGGCGGCTGTACTGGCGTGGGGCAATCGGATTGGTCTTCTGGTTGCGTGGTCTCTCTCTGTCCCTCATGCCATACTTGATGAGCTCTATCAGAATCGCTTGCCCGGCCGCGATGTCAATCTGGAGGATGTGGCGTATAACCTGGTCGGCGTGGTTGCTGCACTGCTTGTAGTTTGGTTGTGGCAACGAAGGAGAATTATGAATTGAGAATGGGAGAGGCAATGTAGAATTATGAATGGAGAATGAAGAATGAAAAAGAGCAAGGAGCAGGGGTGCGGGGGAGAGAGGGGACGGAAAGCAGGGGAGAAAGGGTGCAGGGGAGACAGGGAGAATGAGAGACTGCAATTGAGAATGAGGCACTGCAATTGTGAATTAGGCATTTAGAATTGAAATTAGGAGAGCTGAAGGCTGAAGGGGAAAAGCAATTAACAAGTAAGAGTTTAGAACTTAGAATTGAGGCATAGAGATTTATCATTCTCAACTCAGAATTCTCAATTCTTCATTAATCAGGGAGGTCTTATGAGTATCTTAGTTACCGGTGGAGCGGGTTACATTGGTAGCGTTATCGTAGAGCAGCTGCTTAAACAGAATGAAGAGGTTGTAGTGCTCGACAACCTAGTTCAGGGGCATCGGAGGGCTATCTCTGATGAAGCGACCTTTGTTGAGGGAGACATCGGGAACAGAGAGTTGGTTGAAGATGTCCTGGATAAGCACGAGGTTGAAGCCGTGATCCATATGGCGGCCGAGACAGTCGTCGAACGCTCGATGACCGACCCTAGAAGTTTCTTCCGTGAGAACGTTGTGAAGGGCATCACGCTCTTAGACGCAATGTTGGAGCATAACGTTGGCAAGGTCATCTTCTCCTCTTCCGCTGCGGTCTATGGGGAACCTCAGGAGGGCCTGATCACTGAGGATCATCGCAAAGAGCCACTAAATGCCTATGGCGAATCGAAGTATATGTTTGAGAGGGTCTTGGACTGGTACCACCGGGCTTACGGATTAAGCTACATTGCCTTGCGTTACTTCAACGCTGCAGGTGCCTCCGAACGGTTCGGAGAGGATCATGACCCCGAATCGCATCTCATCCCCCTCGTGCTGCGGAGAGCGCTTGCGGAGCAAGGGAGCGGGGGAGACGGGGAGAATTATGAATTGAGAATGGAGAATGGAGAATGGAAAAGAGCAAGGAGAGAGAGGGGACGGAAAGCAGAGGAGACAGGAAGAATTGAGAATGGAGAATTGAGAATTGAGAATGAAGAACGGCAAGGCGCGGGGGAGAAGGGGAGAAAGGGTGCAGGGGAGCTAGGAAGTAAAGGCAAGGAAATCAACCAGGCAGATTCATTGAGGATTTTTGGCAATGATTATCCGACGCGGGATGGGACGTGTGTTCGAGATTACATTCATGTGGTGGATTTGGCCCAGGCGCATATTTTAGCTCTGAAGAGTCTGAACCGGTACTCCGGTGCTAGGTACAACCTGGGCAATGGCGAGGGGTTTACCGTGCTGGAAGTCATTGAGACGGCAAAACGAGTCACTGGTGTGGATATCCCTTACGAATTCGCCCCGCGTAGATCCGGGGATCCAGCGGTGCTCGTTGCAAGTCCCGAACGCGCCAAGAGGGAGCTGGGATGGAAACCGAAGTTCACTGAGCTGGAGGCGATTGTGGAAAGCGCTTGGCGTTGGCATAAGAGCCACCCAGAGGGGTATGAGGCATGAGGCATGAGGTATGAATTAAGAATTGTGAATTAAGAATGTAGAGCAGCAATGGAGAATTATGAATGAGAACAGCAATGGAGAATTATGAATGAAGAATTTAGAATGAAAAGCTAAAATTCATAATTCTTAATTCTAAACTCTTAATTGCTACTAGATATGGATGAGAAAAAGAACGAAATACGGGATAGGAGTTATAAGTTCAGCCTCAGGGTCATTAAGCTTGTCCAGGCTCTGCCTAAGAATGCTGCTGGTTCTGTCCTTGGAAAGCAGTTGCTGAGATCCTCCACTTCGATAGGCGCGAACGTGGAGGAAGCTATTGGAGGATTCAGTAAGCAAGACTTTAGATACAAGATGAGTGTTGCTTTGAAAGAAGCAAGGGAAACAAATTACTGGCTGCGTCTAATACGGGATACTGAGTTGTTAAAGAAAGAGACAATGGAATCCATAATGCAAGAATCGGTAGAGATTAGAAAGATCTTGACAGCGATCGTAAAAACAGCGAAAGGGAATTAGAAAAGCAGTTAAGAATGTAGAATTGAGAATGTAGAATGAAAGTGCAAAAACTGGGCTTTGAAATTTTGGATTTTTCATTCTTAATTCGTGACTGTTCAGCTAGCTGAAGTAAGTTGCCATGCGGAATTCCGGGGTCATGAGTCTAAGGCCCTCATTTTCCTGCTAGACGAGTTATGGAGACATTTATTCAGATCCCATGCGCTTAGCTCGCAATTCGAAAGTCCTACGGCTCAAGATCACTCCTTTACTCCAAGTGGTCGATAATGCTGATCCAATGGCGCTTCATCAGGCTGAATAGTTACGAATGTAGAATGAAAGTGCAAAAACTGGGCTTTGAAATTTTGGATTTTTCGTTCTTAATTCTCCATTCTTAATTCTCCATTCTCAATTTCGATTTTCCCATCGAGGAGGCAACATGCGCGTACTAGTCACTGGCGGTGCTGGGTTCATCGGGTCTCACACGGCGGATCGCTTGCTTGAAGAGGGCTATGAGGTGCGGATCCTGGATAACCTGGAGGAGCGAGTCCACCGGGATGGTCTCCAATATATCCCGCCGGGGGCTGAGTTCATTCGCGGTGATGTGCGCAACAAAGCCGAGCTCGATAAGGCCCTAAAGGGTGTGGATGTCGTCTTTCATGAAGCGGCTTATCAGGATTACATGCCCGACTACAGCAAGTTCATCCATACGAACGTTGTCAGCACCGCCCTGATCTACGAGCTAATACGCGAGCGGAAGTACCGGGTCAAGAAAGTCATCATCGCGTCTTCCCAGGCTGTCTACAGTGAGGGTCAGTACCAGTGTAAGGAGCACGGTCTGTTTAACCCCTTGTGTAGGTCCTCCGAGCAGGTGAGGAGAGCGGACTGGGAAATTAGGTGCCCCATTTGCGGTACGAAGGCCGAATCCGTTCTTCACTCGGAGGAGTTTGCTAGTCCCCACTCCGCCTACGCTCTTTCTAAGTACGGTCAGGAACTGGTAGGGTTGCGATTGGGAGAGCTACTGGGAATTCCCACGGTTGCTCTGAGATATTCCATCGTCCAAGGGGCAAGGCAATCGTTCTATAACCAGTATTCTGGTGTCTGCCGAATCTTCACGTTGAGGTTCTTGAGTGGTAAGCCCCCGATTATCTATGAGGATGGGTTGCAGCGGCGGGATTATACTCATATCGATGATGTTATTGATGCCAACATGCTTGTGATGAATAATGAGCGAGCTGACTATGGCGTCTTCAATGTGGGGAGTGGCTGTTCAACGACTGTCTTAGAGTACGCCGAACTGCTTGCGAGGAAGCTGGACACGACTATTAAACCTGAAATTCCCGGAGAGTACCGGGTGGGCGATACTCGCCACAGTGTATCCAGCATCGAGAAACTGCGGAAGCTTGGTTGGAAGCCGCAGCGCGCTCTGGAAGATATACTTGATGATTACCTCTCCTGGGTGGAGTCGATTGGCAGCATCGAGGATTACTTCACAGAAGCAGATCGGCTGATGCGTCAGGCGGGAGTGGTAAGACAAGCTCAAGGCTCATAGTTGGAAGCAATTAAGAGTTAAGAATTGAGAATGAGAAACTGCAATTGAGAATTAAGAATTGAGAATGAGGAAGTGCAATTAAGAATTAAGAATTAAGAATGTAGAATGAAAGTTCAAAAACTGGGCTTTGAAATTTTGGATTCTTCATTCTCAATTCTTAATTGTTCTTTATTCTAGGGTTTTTCATTCATAATTCTTCATTCATAATTCTCAATTCATAAAAAGGAGATTAGAAGGTGATTATTTCCAAGACCCCTTTTAGGATCAGCTTTGCGGGTGGCGGTTCTGATCTGAGTGCCTATTACCGGCTCAAGCCGGGGGCGGTCACCAGCACAACAATCGACAAATACATGTATGTCACCTTAAATAAGAGATTTGAGGATACTATTAGGGTTTCCTACACGAAGACCGAGATCGTTGAGTCCGTTGACCAGATTCAACATAAACTGGCGCGGGAGGCGCTGAAGGCCGTGGGTATAGATGGAGGGATTGAGATTACCACCATTGCCGATATCCCCGCCGGCACGGGACTGGGTTCCTCTTCCAGCCTCACCGTAGGGTTGCTCAATGCGCTCTACGCTTATAAGGGTATTTTCAGATCTGCGGAGCAGTTAGCCCAGGAGGCCTGCCGCATCGAGATCGAAGTCCTGGGCAACCCCATCGGTAAGCAGGATCAGTATGCGGTGGCCTATGGGAATCTTAATCATATCCAGCTTAACTCGGATGATACGGTGTTCGTGAACCCCGTGATCTGTGACAAGGAAACCAAGGCACGATTGGATAGAAACCTCCTCCTCTTCTATACGGGAATCAAGAGGGACACAAATGAGATCCTAAAGGAGCAGAGGAGGGAGACCGAAAACCGGGAGGAGAAGCAGGAGGCCTTGGGCAGGATGGTTGAACTTGCGCGGGAACTTCGAGAAGCGCTGTGCAACGATGATTTGACAAGCTTCGGGGACCTCCTCCACCGGAATTGGGAATACAAGAAGCAGCTGACTGGCCACATCTCCAATCCTCAGATCGACGAGTGCTACAACCGCGCGCTTGAGGCCGGTGCCCGGGGTGGGAAGCTCCTTGGGGCAGGCAGAGGTGGGTTCCTTCTTTTCTATTGCGAGGAGGATCACCAGAGGAACCTGAGAGAAGCGATGGCAAAACTGGGTTTGATCGAGACGGAGTTTCACTTTGAGTCTCAGGGAAGCAAGATAATCTATGTGGGAAGCTAGAGATAAGAATTAAGAATGAAGAATTAAGAATGAAAAGCCATGAATCAGAAAGAAATGGCTGATATGGAATAGAATAAGGAAATGATCGACAGGGAGGAAGGAAAGTAAGGTTCCTTGTCGTTTCGAGTGGGTAGTGACATCTAATTTCGGTTCGCACGGGACGGATGCCGGTTGCGAAGCAAGACCGGAGGTCTGAAGAGAATTCACCACGAAGAGCACGAAGGACACGAAGAATGGAATTCGGTTCAAGTTGCAGCATCCGCAACCGGTGGAGTACAAAGGCGGGCGCCTGGACTGCGGCTATCGCGTGGACTTGCTGGTAGAAGACAAGCTGATCATCTCGGGGGGTGTAGTAAACAGGACCGGCTACTACACCCCCCAAGTTGAAGAGCGTCGAGCAGATCAAGGGGACACTTCCCCAAGGGGACACTTCCCCAAGGGCATCCACGAGCCCCATGGAATAGCAACCGGTGGAATTATTCCACGGGGCGAGGCGCAGTTGCTGACCTATATGCTGTCATTGGCCGGGTTAGTATCCCCGGGTACGGGCCACCTGGTATCCCCCCCAGGGTAGCGTGGCAGCTCGCCCTGCAGGGTTCGTCTGCCACGTTGAGATACAGCTCACAGAGCAACGTCGGGCACAGGGCCCAACGCTACACAATACCATGTTGCGCGTAGCGAGCAGCTTGCCCTGCAGCGCAAGACCCAAAGCAAACTGTAAGCTGAGCTAAGAACCGATGGCTCACTGTTTCCGCCGACCATGGACCGGGGAAACCTACCCGACCCTTGACACATGCGGCTGGCGGGAGTGAAGACCGGACTCCTGATGAACTCCAATGTCACCTCGGGGGGTGTAGTAAAAAGAATCCCCGCCCTTCCGGACGGGGCTTTTCAAAACAACTGCAACTGCTCCGGCCTCTCCGCCCTGTCTTTGTGAAAGCGAATGTATTTCTTGATCACTTCCGCCGTCACTTTGTCCCCCACCGTCCGCGCAAAGTACCCATCCTCCCAGAATTCCCCTCCCCATAACTGTTTCTTCACCCTCGGAAATTCCTTCCGTATCTCCCTCGCACTCACTGCCTTCAGTATCCCCACTACCTTCGATATCGAGTACTTCGGTGGAAAACTTATGAAAATGTGTACGTGGTCTGCTGCTACCTCCATCTCCTCAATCTCAAACCCATGGTATTGTGCTATCTCTTTGAACAACTCTTTCGCCCGATCTCTGATCTCTCCCCTCAGTATCCACTTCCGATACTTCGGTGCCCATACCAAGTGGTACTTCGTGTCGTACACACAGTGACTCCCTCTCTTCGTAGCCATGCCTCCACTGTACTACAAACTGTGCTGCCTTCGGCAGCAAGCATTTTTCATCCCCGCTCTCCCGAGACGGGGCATTCAAATGCCGTCTCTCGTAAAATATACTGCAACCGCAGTGTTATTTACTGCATCAGGGAGAGACAATGCTGGAGAAGCTTCTTGGTTCACAGTTGCGGGCTCGGGTTATCGGGTGGCTGTTCACCCATCCGGATGAGCGATACTATGTGCGACAATTGGCAAATCTGTTGGGGGAGGATTCTACCAACTTAAGCCGTGAGCTGACACGGCTGGAAGGATTAGGGTAGTAGTTTCTCAACGTGAGGGGACACAGAAGCATTACCACGCTAATCGCGATTTGCCGATATTCGACGAGTTGCGGAGTATCGCCGTGAAGACAGTGGGCTTAGTTGAAGTTCTAAGCGCGGCACTAGTGCCGTATGGTAGCAAGATAGTGTTAGCGTTTGTGTACGGCAGTGTCGCTCAAGGAACGTATACCGCTAAGAGCGACATCGACTTGATGATCGTTGGAGATCTCGATGTGATCAATCTCCATCATGCGATCGTTCAAGCGGAGGATAAACTAAAGCGAGCGGTGAACTATTCCTTGTTCTCCCCCCGAGGAGTTTCAAAGGGAGAAAAACAATGCGAACAGTTTCCTCTCGAGCGTACTCTCTGGCCCGAAGCTCCTCGTCATAGGAAAAGTTGATGAGTATACAACAACTGCTTGAAGAGCAAAGAATCTACAAGGGAGCGATTGCAAAGGCGACTATCGTAGCAACATTTGAGCGGGCACAACGCGACCTGAACACTGCACGTAAAGTGCTTGACATAGACACTGACTGGGCATTCTCCATCGCTTACAACGGAGTGTTACAGGCTTCGCGCGCGTTTATGTTCGCCCAAGGATACCGTCCGGCGAGCAATGAGGGTCACAAGAATACGTTCGCATTTATGCTGGTGACTGTTGATGATGCACACAAGTCGTTGATCGTCTACTTTGATCGCATACGTCAAGCATCATCAGATAACTTACGATGCAGCAGGTGTTGTTACAGAAACTGAAACCAGGAGCCTTCTTGCCAAAGCGGAAGAATATGTGGAGTGGATTCATCAGCAACTTCAGTCATTCCCGAGCAAGACTGGAAACTAGGTTCCTTGTAGTTTCGAGTGGGTAGTGACATCTAATTTCGATTCGCGCGGGACGGAGGTCGAAGAGAATTCACCGCCGAGTAGAGAGGAGGCGCGCATTGTTTAGGACAGTGACTTCCGATGTATCCGCCGTTTCCAGCTTCGTGGCAAATAGCCGCCAGTCCATGCAACACGTTTCCTCCTCCCTCTCTAAAATTCCGTACGTTGGGTTTTCC
>JAUWNS010000248.1 GCA_030612485.1 Candidatus Bipolaricaulota bacterium | reverse complement strand
GGCCGTCTACGGAGACCCCGAGACGATTCCCATCCCCGAGGATCACCCCAAGCGCCCCAAGAGTCCGTATGGGAAGACGAAGTGGATGGTCGAGCAGATCCTGGGGGACTACGCCCACGCGTACGGCTTGCGCTCCATCTCCCTTCGCTACTTCAACGCCGCCGGCTGCGATCCCGAAGGGGAGCTCGGCGAGAACCACAACCCCGAGACCCATCTCATTCCCATCGTGCTCGACGCCGCGCTTAAGAGGAGAGACTGTATCACGATCTTCGGAACCGATTACGAAACTCCAGACGGGACCTGCGTGAGGGACTACATTCACGTGAACGACCTGGCCAAGGCGCATATCCTGGCGCTTGAAACGCTCAAAGAACGGTGCGTGAGCAGAGCGTATAACCTTGGGATCGGTCAAGGCTACTCCGTGCGGGAAGTGATCGACGTCTGCCGGAAGGTCACCGGAAAGGAGATCCCGGTTGTGGAGGGGAAGAGGCGTCCCGGAGACCCGCCCCGCCTGATCGCCGATCCCACTCGAGTCCAGAATGATCTCGGGTGGCAGCCTAAGTTCACCGAACTCGATGAGATCGTGAGGACCGCCTGGGAATGGAGAAGAAGCGCAACTGGGGAGACGACTCGAAACGGGAAGGGAAGGATCTAAGATGACCACCCGCCTTGGCTGGACAGGGTTTCCTCCGTCTCAACTTCAGAACAGGCTCCTCCACCGTTGCTCAAAGGAGCAGGATCTGCTATAACTATTCCCGGAGGTGCTCCATGCTCACTCGTAAGATCGCGTCTCTCCTTCTTGTCGGGCTTCTCCTGTTCAGCTTTCCATCTGCAGCTGGTTCCCCAGATACAATCACCGTTGCTTCCACTGTTGAGGGGAGTGAGGGGATGGTAGTTGCGGCTCACCCGCTGGCTGCGCGTGTGGGAGCGGAGATCCTCAAGAACGGGGGCAACGCCGTTGATGCGGCGGTGGCCACGGCGTTCGCGCTTGGAGTCGTCGAGCCGGAGGCCTCCGGACTGGGGGGCGGAGGATTCATGTTGATCTACCTTGCCGAAACAGGCGAGACCGTCGGGATCAATTATCGCACAACTGCCCCTGCTGCCGCTACGCCGGATATGTTCGCCCTCAATGGGCCCGGTCTCCCCGGATACTGGGGCGGTCCCACGTCCATCATGGAGCAGACCGCGCTGCGCAAGATCGGCGGTAGCGGGGTCGCCGTCCCGTTGATGCTCTCCGGGATGGACGCGGCCCTGCATGAATACGGGTCGATGACCCTGGCCGAGGTCCTTTCCCCGGCGATCGACCTGGCGGAGAACGGGTTTCCTGTCAGTCTTAACCTGTACCAGAACATCCTCAATAACTACATCTCGATCATGGACGATCCCGAGATGACGAGCGTTTTCCTGAACGACGGCCTCCCCTATGAACCGGGAGAGATCATGACCATGCCCGATCTGGCTCGCACCTTTCGCGCTATTGCGGACGGCGGCTCGGACGTCTTCTATCAAGGGGCGTTGGCCGAGGCAATCGTGGCGGGTGTCCAGGAATACGGAGGACTGCTCTCCAAGAAGGATCTAGCGCAAGCCCAGGCCTCTTTTTGTGATCCGATAGCGGGGAGCTATCGCGGCTACGAGATCATCACGCTCCCTCCTCCGAGCAGTGCGACAACTATTATTCAGATTCTGAACATCCTGGAGGGATTCGACCTGGAGGCGCTCGGGCGAGAGTCCGTCGACACGATCCATAGAATGGCCGAGGCGTACAAACTCGCCTTTGCCTATCGCGATGCTTACCTGGGTGATCCTGCTTTCGTAGACGTACCACTCAGCGATCTGTTATCCAAGGGATTGGCCACTGAGTTATGTGCGCGAATCGATCCTGAGCGAGCGCACCTCAATCCGATCCCATCCAGCTTTGAGGGGAACAACACGACCCACCTCTCCGTGATCGACCGTGACGGGAACATGGTCGCGCTGACTCAATCGCTCAACTCGTTCATGGGGGCGAAGTTCATCATCCCGGGAACAGGAATCCTGATGAACAATACGATGTCCGATTTCGATCCTGAAGTGGGAACGGCAAACAGCATCGCTCCGGGGAAAGCTCCCTTGAGCAGCATGTCGCCCACTTTCCTCTTTAAGGAAGGATCTCCGTTCCTGATCGTAGGGTCGCCGGGAGCAGAACGGATACTGACCACTACCGTTGGATTGATCGTAGGCTTGGTCGACTTCGGCATGTCACTACAGGAAGCGATTGACGCCCCACGCTTCTATTGTCATACCGATACCTTGTACCTTGAAACACGCATCTCGGACGGGGTGCAGACCTCATTGGAGAAGAAGGGGCATCCCCTTTCCATGAAGGGCACCTACGACCTGTACTTTGGTGGGGCGCACGTCATTCAGATTACGGAAACGGAAGGTGAGATCTCCTACCTTGGGGTCGCTGACCCCAGACGCGGAGGTCAAGCTGCTGGGTATTAGGGAAGGAGGTGAAAGAAGAGAATCACTGTGTTGCTTATAGGTAAAGATTGCTTAAAAAGGGAGGAAAAATGCATAGATTCAGTAACACAGGGCTCGTTAGCATTCTGCTTGTCTTATTAGTCGCCCTCTTTGCGGTAGTGGCAACCGCCGATCAGGTAGCGACCGGCACAAAGGGTATGGGGGCAACGGCGCACGAATTGGCATCGCAGGCCGGGGCGGAGATCCTCGCCGCCGGCGGTAACGCGATCGATGCC
>JAUWNS010000043.1 GCA_030612485.1 Candidatus Bipolaricaulota bacterium | reverse complement strand
CAAAGTATCTACCTAACTACCTCGGATGGTATCGTTGGCTAGATGGCAATGCTAACGCGCTAACCCCTCAAGCTTGGTTCCTAACTGCAGTAGGAGCGTCTTGATACATGACTACCAACAGGTAACATGAATAGAGCCTTTAGCAAAGTCGTTCCCACGCACTCGCTTGGCGGGTGATGAGTAACCGTTAGCGTACATTCCATCATGAAGTAGGAGGAGCGAAAGAACATGCCTCACCACCATACACAGAGGAAAGCACAGCAACAGCGGGACGATCTTACAGGCGAGCATGCAGTTGGCGATGCCGGCCAGGTAGTGCTAACCTGTCTGTTTGCGGCGACGTGGATAGCCGATACGTTCTTTTTCAGTACTCGACCTTCCTCAACCAGTACGTGCCACTTGGCATCAGAATCCCTTTTGGAGTCGTTTTGTTGGTTCTATCGGGCTACCTGGCAAGAACGGGCCTATCCATCGTGTTTGGTGAGGAGAGGAAGGAGCCTGGCGTGATCAGGAAGAGCGTGTTCAGTGTGGTTCGACATCCGGCATACCTGAGCGAGATCCCGCTCTATCTTGGCCTTCTGATGCTGAGTATATCACTGGCTGCTGCAGTGGTGTGGGTTGTTGCGATCGGGTTCTTGCACTACATCTCCCGCTACGAAGAAAGGCTGCTGCTTGAGCGCGTCGGCAAGGAGTATGAGCTGTACATGCGGGAAGTGCCAATTTGTATCCCACGGCTTCGGAAGAGGTGTATGGGGCAGCTGAGATTGGCTATTCGGAACCATGCGGCGCTAACAACTGCATGCCACAGGCGCTGGCGCACCACTGATGCAAAGCGTTACCTGGGAAAACATGGGTAGGAGCTATGTTATTGAAGGTGGAATTGATCCGCTCCGTTCTGAAAGGAGACGATCTTTGCGAGGTGGCAGTGCATCTCCCGCCCGGCGTGACGTAGCAGTGTATAGTTGCCTCCCCCCTTCACCAAGCATAGAGCCCCGCGCGCTCAACGCTACGGCTCAGCCGCGGCGTCTTCGCCGTCGGCTGCAGCTGGTGGTTCGGCATCTTTCAATTCTCTACGATAGCGAACCGCTTCCAATGGCGCGCCAGGATTGAGTGTCCTTGTGGCACCGTCAGCTTTATACCCCATTGCCTCGTAAAATCGCCTTCCTTGATCGTTGCCCGCAAAGACCCAAAGCGTTGCAATGCGATAACCACGAGATCTGAGAATGCGCTCGCCATATCGACAAAGCAGGCCGCCAATTCCCTTGCCCCAGTGCTTCGGCGCGAGGTAAATCCCCCAAATCTCGCCGGTTGCCTCCCGATCAAGATCTTCATCTCTGCACCCGCCGAGCGTAAGAAAGCCAAGCACGTCGCCATCTTGCTCGGCAATGTACGTCTCTTCTGAATGTTCGGCAAGCGATTCGTGGAAACGTTGTGCACGTCGATCATAGTTCAGATTATCAAGATGAGAACACGGCACAAGTCCACGGTACGCGGAGCGCCACGAATCAATGTGCAGTCTGGCAAGGGCACCGGCATCATCGGGTATTGCGCGACGGATATCCATTCTTCCTCTCTGCCGAACAATGATTAGTTTGCAACGCCGCAATATAGTATATTGACCGTTGCAGTCTGTCAATTCCACCCCTGTAAGCATTGCTTTACAGGCTCTGATATTGGCATATACAACTTCGTCTTCCATGATCTTGCTGCGCAAGGCGTCGGGGCAAATAGGGATGGTGGCTTTACTTACCTAGATACCGCATACGGTCTCACTTCTCGCTCCAACCGCTTTGCTATGGCATCCTCTGTTACGTCCAAATCATAGTCCATCTGCAGCCCCAACCAGAACTGCGGCGACGTGCCAAAGTAGCGTGCAAGCCGTAGCGCCGTATCTGCCGTGATTCGGCGCTTTGCTAACACAATCTCATTGATGCGTCGCGCCGGCACTCCAACATCCAGTGCCACACGATTCTGACTCAATCCCATCGGGTTCAAAAATTCTTCTAGCAACACCTCTCCGGGATGCACTTATGGGTCTAGTGATGGTAAGTTGCGGAGCCTGCTAATAGCCCACACAAAGAGCAATTCCAGCAATGATGTTCTTCTGATGACACCTCGCCAACCCTGCTCTTAAAGCGGATTACGGAAACAGATTGGTAACGTCCCAAAGGTGTCGGGTAGGTTGCGGAAGCGCACCTGGTCCTGTTTACGAGAGACAGCATTTGAATGCACCGTCCCGGGAGGGCGGGGATGAAAAATGCTTGCTGCCGAAGGCAGCAAAGTTTGTTGTAAAGTGGAGGCATGGCTACAAAGAGGGGGAGTCACTGTGTGTACGACACGAAATATCATCTGGTGTGGGCACCGAAGTATCGGAAGTGGATACTACGGGGAGAGATCAGAGATCGGGCGAAAGAGTTGTTTAGAGAGATAGCGGAATACCATGGGTTTGAGATTGAGGAGATGGAGGTTGCTGGGGATCATGTACGCATTTTCATAAGTTTTCCGCCGAAGTATTCGATAGCGAAGGTAGTAGGGATACTGAAAGCAGTGAGTGCGAGGGAGATACGGAAGGAATTTCCGAGGGGGAAGAAGCAGTTATGGGGAGGGGAGTTCTGGGAGGATGGGTACTTTGCGCGGACGGTGGGGGACAAAGTGACGGCGGAAGTGATCAAGAAATACATTCATTTTCATAAGGAAAGGGCGAAGCATCCGGAGCAGTTGCATTTGCTTTGAAAAGCCCCGTCCGGAAGGGCGGGGATTCTTTTTACTACGAAACTGCGGACAAGCTCGATTTTTGGGCATCCACTCGAAATAACAGGTAGCCGGGGAATTAGTGGTCGAGCACTATAGTGACTATTCACTAATGCTACAATCTAAATCGACTGCAAAGCGCCATGATTCTGGCGCGTGAGGATCTTCCTATAAGCATGTGGACCACGTCTTTGCAGCATGGTTGCAAGCCCTGTAGGGATTAGCGTAGGATGAGCGTCGAGGTTCTCGACAAGGAGAGAAATGAGCGAAGTCATCTATCGGCTTGATCTCGATCCGAGCCTGGATCCTTCACCGGTACTTCCGGCACTGATCTGGGCGGAGGGGATTGCGGCACCGCGCCCTACGGAGGAAACACCGGCATTCCTCGCCGAGATCCTGACCCAAGCAGCGGTTGCAGGTGAGGAGTTCGTACCGGCTGTACTCAGAAAGCGCGTGCGAAAGATGCTCCGGCACGGGAAATACCACGCAAGTGGACGGGGCAAACCAGCGAGTGAGTTTCTCCTGCGCGCTGCACTTGCCGGATCATTTCCGCTCGTGAACGGGCCGGTCGATGTGAACAACGCTATCAGCCTCGCCTCCGGTCTGCCGGGGACGATCTTCGACGCCGATCTATCAGGAACACACCTCCTCCTGCGCAGTGGGAGGCCCGAAGAATCTTACATCTTCAATCGATCGGGGCAGACAATCGACCTCCAAGACCTGCTCTTGGTCTGCCGTCGCGTGGGAGAAGGTTGGGAGCCGTGTGGAAACCCGGTAAAGGACGCGATGTCAACGAAGATCCACCCTGAAACCAAGCGAGTAATTGCAGTCCTCTACGCCCCAATGAATGAACCTGTCTCTTCCTTAGAAGGTTGGGCAGCGCGCTACGCCGACCTCCTCAAGGTGCACTGTGAGGCTGAAGCGGTAGGATTTAAGGTCGTAACCGCGTAGCGTTTGCCCCTGCTTCAGTAGTGTTCCCAGTGAATCCTCTCTTTGTCGTATTGAGTCCGTAACGCCTTTTCCTCTGAGGGGACACCGATCGGAACCAGTGCGAAGGCGTATTGATCGTTGGGGAGGCCGACAAGGCTGCAGATTGATCCCTGTTTTGCCTTGTCCATTCCGCACCACGTCGCTCCAAGGCCGAGGTTCGCCACGGCGAGCAAGAGGTTCTCCGTGGCGGCAGCCATGTCTTGATCGAACCACTTGTAGCCATCCTTCTCTCCGAATGGGATGATCACCGCACCGGCGTCGACGCCAAACCCAGCGTACGGGTGTGCCTTACACAGGGCAACGATTTTCTCCTTCTCCGTGACGACGACAAAATGCCACGGTCGTTTGTTGTTCGCCGATGGGGCTGCCATCGCCGCTTTCAAGAGCGCATCCAGTCTTTCTCGCTCGATTGGCTCTCCAGTAAACTGTCGGATCGAACGCCGTTTGGTGATGAATTCAAGAACATTTTCGTACATTACAGCACCTCCGAATTTCCTCATTGAAATACTCGATCGCGTAACACTCATGGATACTCTAACAGAGAAAGGGCGACCGTGCGAGTGTAACGCACGTCACACAGGAGCGATTGAGGCTACAGAGCTATCCCAAGTCATTAAGCTTGTGCCTCTCGCAGAGGTACAGAATTGTTTCACCACGAAGGACACGAAGAGGTCAAGGGCACTGCTCATAGGACAACTTCAACAATCATGGGCTCAGTTTCCGGTTACCTGATTCGACAGCTCATCGAATTTCATTCTTCGTGTCCTTCGTGCTCTTCGTGGTGAATTCTCTTTGGCATCCATCCCGCGCGAACCGAAATTAGAAGTCACTATCCGCTTGAAGTGACAAGGAACCTAAACAGGGAACCTTGAGGTTAAGTACCTCGGTAAGTTCGGTCTTCCGCGACCCTTTCGCAGTGGGACAATCCCCTTTATAATGGCTCAATCCCGAATTTGTAAGAAAAGGAGAGGTTATGAATGCGCCCCTTCCCGATAGTTACACCTCCCGACCGATGAGGTTGGACGATGTCCCCGCAGTGGTTGCATTGGAAAACGCCCACTCGCGCGAGCTCATCGGTGTCGAGCCACTCACGGAGCAGCGGCTGCGCACCCAGTGTCAGACGCCGGGGTTCGATCTGGAAACCGATACCTGCCTCGTCCTTGACCGAACGGGACAGCTTATCGGTGACGCCTATGTATACGATGCTGCCGAGCCGCACGTGCAAGTCCGGTGCGAGAGCATCATTAACTCCGATTACAATGATCAGGGGATCGGGAGTTATCTTCTCGATTGGGCGGAAGAGAGGGCACGTCTGGCAATTTCCAAGGCTCCGGAGGGGGCGCGCGTGACCCTGTCTCACGGTGTCCTGGAGCAGGATAGATCGACTCGGGAGCTCCTTGAGAGGCACGGATTTGTACCCATCCGCCATTTCTGGCAGATGGTGATCGACTTGGAGTCTCCACCTGCATCCACAACGTGGCCCGAGGGGATTACCTTGTGCACCTTCGCTGACAAGCCCGATGACCGTGCACTCGCGCTCGCCATACGAGATGCCTTCAAGGACCACTGGGGGTACGTGGAATCCCCCATCGAGGACGAACTCGAACGGTGGCGTCACCAGACCTCACACGATCCTGACTTCGATCCGTCCCTCTGGTTTCTGGCAATGGAAGGTGAGGAGATCGCGGGGGTATCCATGTGCTGGCCCAAGTCCCATGAGGATCCGAAGATGGGCTACGTGGGGGTCCTCGGGGTTCGTCGTCCCTGGCGGCGGCAAGGGTTGGGGTTGGCCCTTCTGCACCACTCCTTCGGGGAACTCTATCGCCGGGGGATCCGTAAGGTCGGCCTCGATGTAGACGCGACGAGCCTCACCGGGGCAACACGCCTCTATGAGCGAGCGGGAATGCACGTCAATCGTCAGAGCCACGCCTACGAGAAGGAACTCCGCGCCGGTAAGGACCTGAGCACGCAGTCAGTAGAGTAGAAGTCCATAATTGGGCTGGGAAGTAGAGGAGAGTTAAAGACGCGCACAAGGGAACGGTTCGAAAAGGATTTCCTACTCGCACACGTAAAGGTGCTCGCCCAGGAGATTGGGCCGCGCGGGACGGGAACGGTCGGAGAGGAAGAAGCAGCTCACTACGTCCGCGACCGGCTGCAACACCTTGGCCTGTCGATAGAGGAACGTTCTTTCCGCGCCGTCGCGGAGATGAACTGGTTTCCCATCACTGCCGCCCTTATAAGCCTCTGTGGGATCGCGCTCTACCCTTTGTCAGAGTGGATTCGCTTTCCGGCTGCACTCCTCGCTTCTCTTGCCGCGCCGCTCCTGTGGTGGGCGATCACCCGTGCCGACAGCCCCTTCTGGTTCCTCCTTCCTCGCGTTACGAGCCGGAACGTCGTTGCTCGCATCGCTTCAACAGGAAAGACCTCTCAGATAGTCGTAGTCATCTCCCACTTGGACAGCAACCGCTGTCGCCTCGTGTGGCGCGCGGGGAAGACTGTGACGATCAAGGCTGGCTCGATCGCGACTCTCATTGTCTACAGTGCCATTGGGCTCCTTCTCCTTCTTGGGGCCGCAAGCGGATGGGGTTGGCCCTATTTTGTCTCCCTAGCTGGCGCGATCTATGCCCTGGCAACGCTGATCGTCCTCTTTGCGGAGATGCGTTGTCCTTATTCGCCGGGGGCGAACGACAACGCAGCGAGCGTTGCGGTCAACCTAGGGCTGGCAGCGCAACTCGCAAGGGAACCGCTCGAAACGACCGAACTCTGGTTTGCGTTTACCGGCGCCGAAGAGGTCGATCATCGCGGGTTGAAGGTCCTTCTAAAGGAACACCCCGAGCTTCACGATGCTCTCTTCATCGACCTGGAAGGAGTCGGCGGAGGGGAGCTCTGTTACCTCGCGCAGGAGGGTATCCTTAGTCACTATCGGCCCGATCCAGAGCTCCTTAGTTTTGCGGAAGAGGCTGCGAAGAGGCGATCCGATCTCAATGTGAAGCCAGGGGTGATGCCGGTCGTCGATGAGGTGCAGACCCTACGGCGGCTGGGCTACCGTGCGATCTGTCTCGCGGGAAGTGATCCACAGACCAACTCTCTCCCCTACTGGCATACCTGCGAGGATACAGTGGAGCATGTCTCCGCTGCTGCACTCAGTCGTACAGCAGAATTCGTCTGGGAGATGCTGCATGGGATCGACCGTCAGAATCAATGATCCGAAAAAACTCGGCACTCCAAGAGCGAAGATGTAGCCCAATCTCCCAAATTCGCCAGATATTCTCGTGGAAGAATATAAATAGGAAACCCTTCACATCAGCGCTAATTTGTGCTATAATAGTTCTACAAATGACTAGGAGGAGTGGTATGTGTAAAAGACTTGTTGTGCTTGTCTTCATGGTTGTTCTGTTAGTGGGCGTTGCGTCTCTAGCTGAGAGCAGCAAAGGAGACTGCGGTTGCTCCAACTCGGCATCTGGCGCAGGGATCGCGTTAGTTCAAGGGAGCTGCAGTGATAATCAGTCCGATGATGCGATCGAACCCGAGGTGGCGACGGAATCTGCAATGGAGTGGCAATGCATCGTGTGGTGGACGAAGGAGTGTCTGGACTACGATACTCGCAACTGCGACTCATGCTACATCCCTTGTGTCGGTGGATGCGCGCTTGTGTGTGCTGGCGTCGGCGGGTACTGGTGGGGAGTTTCGTGTGCCGTAGGATGTGCCGTGATCTGTAATGCGTGTCCTAACTGCGAGTACTGCGTGGAATGGGAATACACCCGCCACAAGTCATGTGGATGGGTTTTTGTTGAGTAGCGGCATGTGTTATAGCCAATTTGGGTCAGAATAGCGACTCTAGGATGGCTCAGACTATCTCTGAACAACCTGTCTGGGATGGGTTCCATTGGCTGCTCAGCAGCTCCGGACTGAGGAGGCATGCATGAAAAAGCTCAAGGATCTGGGTCCTGTGTTGTTATTGGTCGCGTTTCCTATCTTACTTCTCACTATCCAGTCTACAGCGGTAGTGAGAATCATCTGGTTCGGTGCGATGATGGGGCTGTCCCTTAGGGCCGCTGAATCCCTGGAGCGCCTGCTCTCGCGTCACGCGGCCTGGGGATTGGCCATCGCTGGTCCGGCTGCGATCGCCGTCGCAATCGTGTTTGGTTGGCTTAATTACGGTCCGGCCGGTACTCCACTGGATCTCGGAAACCTCGCTCTGCTTGCTGTCGCCATTGGGATGCCGGTCTCGGCGTTGCGGATCAAGTACCGCAAGACGTAACCTGCCCCATGGGGTCTACAGCTGGATTTGGATGAACTTGTCTAGTCCATCTACGAGTAGTCCACGCAATATCGAGGTTCGCTCGTGTCTGTTGACGACCCCCTGCCTCTGTAGCGAGCCAGGACACTGAGGGCAAACCTTGTCTTTTGCGTGATGTGATGATCCATAAGGTGATCATCCATCGTGGCTGGGCACTGACGCCGCGGAGATCTCCGCGTCCCCGTGTCTCCCCCTCCCCCTTACCGGGCTCAGCGCGATAGCGCTCCTTTAACGAGGGCCTTCCCCATTCGCCACAGACCGCCTGGGAAGCGGTGTGCGGCGGCGAGCACCTTATCGAGGGCGTCGAGGGCGTAATCGACCTCCTCCTCGCCGATGATGAGTGGCGGGAGGAACTTGATGATGTTCACCCGATGCCCGGAGACCTGGGTGAGAAGACGGTGATCGTGCATCAACCCCATCACCACCATCTGGGCGAAGAGCCCCTCCTGTACTTTTTCGAGCGCGGTCCATCCCCCCTTTAGCTTGAGCGATTTTGGCGGGCCAAACTCGATCGCCACCATCAGTCCCTTTCCGCGTACGTCCGTCACCATCTCGTAACGATCCTTCAGTTGTTCGAGGCCTGCCAGGAAGCGCTCTCCCATCCGGGCGGCGTTTGCGATCAGATCCTCATCCTCCAACACCGCCAGCATTGCCAGCCCCGCTCCCATCGCCAGCTCGTTCATCCCGAACGTATTCGAGTGAACGACTGCGCGTTCGAGGCCGGAGAAGACCTTGCTGTGGATCTCGCGCCGCGTGAGTATCGCCCCGACCGGGACGTAGCCACCACTAAGGGCCTTGGAGATGGGGACGATGTCTGGAGAGATTCCCCAGCGCTCCCCGCAGAAGAAACGGCCCGTTCGACCGAGCCCAGCCTGAACCTCATCAACGATGAAGAGTGTCTTATACTCGTGGCAGAGGCGCTGTGCCTCTGGGAGAAAACGCTCATCCGGGATATAGACCCCCTTCCCCTGGATCGGCTCGGCGATGAATGCCGCAACATCTCCCTTCTTCAGCTCGCGTTCCAGGGCATCGAGATCGTTCATCGGAACCGGCGTCGCTGGGAGGAGGGTTCCGAACCCGGAGGTGAAGTGCTCGCTCCCGTTGACCGAGAGCGCCCCCAGGGTGAGGCCGTGGAAGGCGTGATCGAGGTAGACGAACCGATCGCGGCCGGTCGCTGCGCGGGCGAACTTGAGCGACCCTTCGACCGATTCGGCTCCGGAGTTGGTGAAGAAGACCGCATCGAGTCCGGGATAGCTCTTCTTTCCCATCTGCGTTAATCGCTCCGCCAGCATACCGGCGAGCAAGGGGCAGTCCATCTGAATCATGTTTGGGCGATCGAGGTCGAGCAGGTCATGCAGGACCTGCTTGATCTTGGGGTGGTTCCGTCCGAGGTTGTAGACCCCGTACCCTCCGAGGAAATCAAGGTACTTGTTCCCCGCCTGATCGTAAAGATAGGGACCTTCCCCCTTGGTATAGACCTCATCGTAACCGATGATCTTGAGAACCCGGGCGAACCCAGGGTTGACGTATTCCTTGTGCAGATCGTAATTATCTCCGTTACGTTCTGCGATGAGCCTGGCAATATCCATCGGACCACCCCCGTTACGGAATCTTACCACCACTCTTTCCCATTGTGAACCCTCTTCTTGACTTACCGCAGCCGATTTGCTAAAGAAGAGATTAGACAATTTTTCACTAGTAAAGGAGGATTCAACGTGAGAAGGTTACTCCCGTATCTCGTTCTATTTTTGCTGATTGCACCGATCGGGACGGTGGTCTGCGGACAGGACGCTACAGCTTTGATCGATGAGGCGGATCGTGCGTACGATCGCAGAGGCAGCTCGTTCGATTTTGCCCTGTACGAGACAGCCCTGCGCCAGTCGATCGTCCTCTGGGAGGAGGCTCTCCCACTGATCCCCGACGAGCAGGTCCAGACGAAGGCACATGTGTTGAACAGCCTTGCGCAAGGGTGCTTCGAGCTTGCCACCGGTTACCTCACCACCGTTGAAGAGAAGGAGGCCGCTTACGGAAAGGGGAAGGACTATGCCCTGGAGAGCCTCCGCCTCGCCCCAGATTTTGTAGTGGCCGAAGAGGTGGATGGATTCCGCGCGGCGCTACGCTTGGCCAGGGATGTAGAAGCGATCTTCTGGTATGGGAACGACCTTGGGAGTTACTTGAACTACCACCCGCTCACGGCGATCACCGGCGGGATGACGGATGTCCTTGCCTCCTTCGAGAGATCGATAGAGCTCGATCGTAACTATGATGGAGGCGGCCCCGAGCGCGCCCTGGCCGCCTTCCTCGCCCAGGTGCCGAGCATCCTTGGTGGGGACCTCGAAGAGGCCAAGCTGCACTTCGAGAGTGCACTCGAAATCGACCCCGATTACCTGGAGAACTACGTTAACTACGCGGAGTACTACGCCAAGCAAAAGAAGGACTGGCCCCTCTTCGAGAACCTACTTACGACCGCGATCGACAAAGGGAAAGATCTGGGAGTGATGGGTAAGTGGCCGTTCTACAACGCTCTCTCCCTCGAACGCGCCAAGAAATTATGGGCCTGGTGGGAGGAGAAAGGCACGTAGGCGCGAAGACTTGGGATAGGAATGTGTGTGTGCGGCCCGGTCTTCCTTCCGAGCCGCCCACACAAAAAGCCGCGAGATGACGTATTGAACTTAAATTTCGAGTGCTATCTCAACCTCAGGATTCAAGGACTACGGGCATCCACATCCGATTCCGATATGGATGGAGATAGAAACTGATCCCCAGGTTGTGCCGTAGCTCATGCATCGCGCGATTTGAACGTACGGATCGCCGAAGGTCGGGCAGCAGTGGCACGAGTACAGCTGCGGGCAGCAGCAATTACACCAGCCCCAGTAACCGGGTCTTGGCACGATCTGCACGTAGTTCTCGAACTCGCCGGCCGATATCGTCTGTATGACAAGCCGATAGTACCCGGGAGGGACCCGATTGCACCATGTATCCTGCTGATCCCACACCATCTCCAGGTAGTGCCCCTTCGGAAGATCGGGGAACTGCTCCTGGTAGACGCTCGCTCCATCGAGTGTCTCTACCCGCCAACCGGTTATCAAGGGGGTCGTACAAGTTGGGCAACACGAGAAATACTCGGCCGGGACGACGAGTTTGAACTCTACATCCACCCCCGCCCAGTAGGCGGTATAACAGCTTGGTCCTTCGCCCTCCGACACTGTATTGCATCCACACTGAGCCGTTGCCAGCACACCAATCACACCTACCATCATAACAATAACAGTCAACAGCGCTACTTTTCTCACTTGCACCACCTCCATAGTCCGTCTACCACCGAAGAGCCAACCCTGCCTCATCCCATCTCACCCCTTCAGGGAGAGAGCGATCTCCTACTTTACACCTAGCAAGGGCGCTAAGTTTCAAAACCCGAAGCGATAACGCAAAGATCCCTACCCGGAAGGGTGGGGATCTTTATCGAAGAACAGCCCGCTTCAGGAGGATCTTTCATCTTGTGTAATCGCTCCACGTAACTCTCCTATAAGTAATTACTGCAGGCTGACGCTCCAATCCTCACCGCGGAAACCCGCCAGGTCGTACCACCACCCCGAGATACGATCCTCGGAGGCATTGAGTGTACCACGGAGAGTAAACCCAAATGGAATACAGGTTATCTGCACCTCCCGCGAGGAAGGATCGAACGACGCACTGGTGACATTGCTACTCTGGACTACCAAATAAACCATGCCCGTTATCCCCCCGCTTGCTGAGTGGTTAAGGTCCAGTTGCAACGATAGCGAATTGAACGCCAGATTCGTTATCTGTCCTGTCCAACGTCCGTCGAGACTAGGAGTGATAGTGATCGTCCTTTGCGTAGTTGTTGTATTCCCCCCGCCGTCAGTAACCGTTAATTTGACCGTATACGTCCCGCCCTTTTCGTACTCGTGCTTGGGATTTTGAGAGGGAGAAGAATCATTATCCCCGAAGTCCCAGCTCCAGGAGACGACCCCGCCACCACCGAACAGTCCGCCCGAGTCCGAGGACAGGTCAGTAAATTGCACGTCCGTCCGCGCAAGCGGATCCGAAGGGGTCCAGGTGTAATTCGCTGTGGGCGCTTGGTCAAAGAGGGCACACCCCGTTAGTAATCCAACCACCACAAGCAATAATCCTAATACAGCCCACCTCCGTTGTCTCATAACGTCTCCTCCTTATCTGTGCTCTTTACTATACCATACCGAGCGGGTGTTGTGAAGCCTTGCAAGGCTACGCCGCTTTCGGGGGGAGGAGACAGGCACCTTGATTTTTAATCATTCCAAGTTTATAATTGTTCCAATATGAATACCGAGGCTCACTCCACAAGATTACGAGAACTGGGACTCGTTCCAACAATCCAGCGGGTTGCTGTTCTGGAATTTTTGGAGAAAAACCACACTCATCCTACCGCTGAAGAGGTCTATTGCGGGGTGAAGACCCGCTTCCCCTCGATCTCCAAGGCAACGGTGTACAACACCCTCGACGTATTGAAGAAAGCAGGGTCGATTCGGGAGTTGACGATCGCCCGCGAGGCGGCACGCTACGATTACGATCCCAGTTCCCACCCCCATTTCCTCTGTCGGGTCTGTGGAAATCTGATCGATGTTGATCTTCCCTGTCCGATTCGCTCGGGGGACGAAGTCCTCGGGCACAAGGTGGAGTCGGTACAGACCTATCTCTACGGAGTATGCTCTCAATGCCGAAAGAATTACGATAAAGATAAGAATGAATCTAAATTGGCGAATGACCGGCCTTCAACAACCGGGAATGGGCGGGATGATGCCTGAACTCCCTGAGGTTGAGACGATCGTCCGCGGATTGGGCTCGGTGAGGGGCGCGATAATCAATGAATTAGAGGTGCTCGATCAGCGACTGACCCTCCCTGTTCATGAGATCGCCGGCAAGACGATCGAAGGGATCGAACGACGAGGGAAGTACATCCTCTTCCGTCTCTCTGGTGGTGGGGATCTCATCGTTCACCTGCGCATGTCCGGCCGGCTCACGTTAACCCGATCCCCTGCTGAGGAGAAACATACGCGCTTCATCCTTCACCTCGATCGTGGAAAGATCTACTTCATCAACTCGCGTCGCTTAGGAACGGTCGAGTACTCGCAAAACGGGTTCCCTCACGAGATCGGGATCGACCCGTTCGACCTCGAATTCACCCCACAGCGTCTGGAGGAGATCGTCACGCCTTCGCGTGCTCCGATCAAGCCCCTGTTGATGGACCAGAGGAAGATTGCCGGCCTCGGGAACATCTACGCTGCCGAGGCCTTGTGGCGAGCCGGTATCGATCCGCGGCGTGGCGGTGAAACACTTACGCACAAAGAGATTCAAGCACTTCACCCCGCGATCGTAGGGGTACTGAAGGAGGCGATCGACAACATGGGAACCACGTTCGGTGAGACGGTCTCCGACTACCGCAATGTTTACGGGGATTACGGAGAGTTCCAAGATCTCCTCGCTGTCTACGGACGGGAGAAGGAACCGTGCCCACGCTGTGGAGAGTCGATCACACGTATCGTACAGGCCGGAAGATCGACCTTCTTCTGCCCCGGCTGCCAGGAGTGAGTTCGTGGGGTTCGTTGAGTGTATTGGGTTCGTAGGGTTTAACCAGCAGGCTTTTGTAGCGGCAAAATGGAGTAGGGATAGAGAGCGTAATAAAGCAGCGAGAAAGATCGACATACAAAGAGAAAGCTGGACAAGAACAGAGAAACACTATAAGAGGAGGATGGTTATGGAGTTAAAAGGATCACGTACGGAGAAGAACCTGCTGACGGCATTCGCCGGGGAATCACAGGCGCGCAACCGCTACACCTACTTTGCCAGTCAGGCGAAGAAGGATGGGTTTATGCAGATTCAGGCGATCTTCGAGGAGACGGCGAACCAGGAGAAGGAGCACGCGAAGCGGCTCTTCAAGTTTTTGCAGGGCGGTGAGGTCAAGATCGAGGCGGCCTTTCCTGCCGGGGTGATCGGGACGACCGCGGAGAACCTAAAGGCTTCCGCTGGGGGAGAACACTACGAGTGGGAGGAGATGTACCCCTCATTCGCCGCGACAGCTCGCGAAGAGGGATTCGCTGAGATCGCGAAGGTCTTCGAGGCGATAGCAGTCGCCGAGCAAGAACATGAGAAACGCTACCTCGGCCTACTGACAAATATCGAGGCAGGAACCGTGTTCAAGAAAGATAGACCCGTGGTCTGGCGCTGCCGTAACTGCGGTTATCTACACACCGGAACAGAGGCACCCGGGGCCTGCCCGGCCTGTGCTCATCCGCAGGCACACTTCGAGATTCTCGCGGAGAACTGGTAAGGAGAATGAAGCTTTCACCGCAGAGTACGCGGAATACGCAGAGAGGGGGAAGAAGAATTGAATGATTGAGCGAGCGAGTGAGTGATCTAACCTCCCAATCTTCCGATCTCTCAATTCCTCAGTGCCCGCTGCGGTAAAACGCTTGAAACCAGGGGCTGAGCTTGAAGATGAGCAGTAGAAAAGGTTTACGCAACAAGCTCAATTAAGGGCAAAGAACAAAAGGAGGCAAATAATGAATACAGTAAACCAAGAGCAGAGATACAGCATGCCGCTACTCGGGGATTCGTTCCCGCAGATGGAGGTACAGACGACGCATGGGCCGGTCTCGCTGCCGGGAGACTTTTCAGGAAAGTGGTTCATCCTGTTCAGCCATCCGGCCGATTTTACCCCTGTGTGTACTACGGAGTTCGTCGCGTTTCAGAAGCGCTACGACAAGTTTAGGGAATTGAACACTGAGCTGATCGGCCTGTCGGTCGACCAGGTCTTCTCGCACATAAAGTGGGTCGACTGGATCAAGGATAACCTCGACGTCGAGATCAAGTTTCCGATCATCACCGGCACGGAGGCGATCGCCAATAAGCTCGGTCTGATCCATCCGGGTAAGGGGACGAACACGGTGCGCGCGGTCTTCATCGTCGATCCTAAAGGGATCGTGCGGGCGATCATGTACTACCCACAGGAACTGGGGCGGAACATGGACGAGTTCCTCCGGATGATCAAGGGGTTCCAGATTGCCGACCGGGATGGGGTCGCCATACCGGCAAACTGGCCGGAGAACGAGCTGATCAAAGATCAGGTGATCGTGCCGCCGGCGAGCACCGTCGACCAGGCGCGCGAGATCGTCAAGCATCATGATTGCTACGATTGGTGGTTCTGCCACAAAAAGATGTAAAGGAGTGTATGATGATCGGAAAGAGAATGCAGGATGCAATGAACGAACAGATCAAACACGAACTGGAATCGGCGTACCTCTACCT
>JAUWNS010000242.1 GCA_030612485.1 Candidatus Bipolaricaulota bacterium | reverse complement strand
CTTTTAATTCCGTGCTGCTCGGTGTATCGTTAGCTGTCAGGCTCGTTGGCTGCCAGCAACCGGTGCTGCCAGCCGTGAGCCGAAAAGGAGAAGAAATGGCATTTCAGGAACGAAGAATGGTTGACGTGCGGCATCTTGATTTGCACTGTGCGGACTGTGGAAAAAATATCGAGGAGCTTCCCTTCATGCCCTCATCCGATCGCCCTGTCTACTGTGAGGAGTGCAACAAAAAGCGCCGTCCCCCGAGGGGAGGCGGGCCGAGAGGTGGCGGGTCCCAGGGTAGCGAACGGCGGTTCTGAGTTCGATCCCTTTTGCGAGCAGGCCGGCCCGTTGGCCTGCTCGCTGCTTTTCGGGTTCGCCCGCGGATCCGTGACGACAAGAGCCGCACGATCGACGAGTGGCTGCTGACCCCACAAGCCACATCCCTGTCTGCGTGCCTGCCTGTCCCGTTAGGACGGCAGACAGGCGACGCACAGGCAGGCCCGTCAGGAAAATAGTTTACCTGACAGAGGTGCTTCCGTCACTGCAAAGCCGATGGTAGACCCCATGATCATGAATGGCGCAATTCGAGGAGCACAGACCCTATTTCAGGCTGCTCCTTGCGGAATTATGGTATGCGTCTCCGGAATTCACCAAAGTTGTCGGATTCCCGGGGGCAGACCTTGTCTTTTGACATTCTTCGCCATTTATCTAGGGCGCTGCTTATGAGGCCTTGCAGTAAATGTCAAGAAACAAGACCCAACGCCTCAGTCACCGAATTGAGCGATGGCGCTGTCGAAGGAAGCTAAGTAGCCGCCGTGTCCATCGGATAGGCCTCGGCCTCAATCGAGAAGACACAACGGACAGCAACCAGAGGGCAACTACTCCTACAAGGATCAAGACGCGTTCGCGAGGTTTCAGCGCATTGGCTTGGAACCAGAATCCAACGCTTCTCAGAGCAAGTAATGCCACGGTAAGGCCAAGCAGTGAGCGGTTCTCAGTTCGAGATCTCCTCTCCAGGCTGTGACGGCTCATCGCTTCTGCGATCGTGCAGAGGTGTTGAAGAACCCTGCCCGCTCTAGTGCCGGTCCCGCTCTATCCGACGTGGGGAACCCACTTCGATCTACCCACTTGAGTCGAAGACTTCGCATAATTGAGAGATCGGGAGATTGAATGATCGGGAGGTTCAATCACTCAATCCTGCTCCCACTCGCTACGTGCTCCGCGTTCTCGGTGGTGAAAGCTTCTGTTTCGCAAGGAGGAGAGATTGGTACAACAGCCTCGGATGCCAAAGAGAATTCACCACGAAGAGCACGAAGGACACGAAGAATGGGATTCAAGCGCTTCGTCCTCCTCCTTCGTGGTGAAACAAATTTGTGCCTTCTCAAGATGCTCAAGGACTGACACAACAAGCCCTCGGAGTGCACGCATCCATAAGCCGCCCGCTCAAGAGCAGTATTCGGATGCGGAAAAACATCAGTCAGTAGGTAAACCCGCAACCCTGCGACCACAACCCAGTGCGCTAACCAATTGCGACACACTTCCCCAAAGCACCCGGATTCATCTGCACTTAGCCACCTCTCGTAGCCAGAAACATCAAAAGTAAAGATCTGACGTCTTTGAAGCCTGCACCAAGAATAAAGATGTGACCCCAATCAGCTCGGCTCTTCCTTCGTTGGAGTTGACTATCGAGATTTGGCGGGAGAGGTGCGGGCGGACTTTCTCTGTGCAAGCACGATCGCGAGCATGATGTACGTGACAGAGAGCACGAGGAGCCCAACGGGGAGAAGGACAAATGAGGCGATGCAGGCCCCGGCAATGAGGAACGTGGCTCCGATCGTCCGAACTTGGGATGAAAGAACGGTCACTCTGCGCAATCGGATACCGAACACCGCGAGGAGCACTCCGATTCCGCAGGCCACTGCGATCTGACCGAGTTCCCACGGTGTGCCCATAGTGAGCGTAGCATCGACAATGGCCATCCCCGAGAGGAGGAACATGAGGGCAGCTGTTGCTCTCGCAACCAAGACGAACGACCGCGGTGCTTCGAGCACTTGATCGCAAAACGCGAGGATCGGGTAGATCAGGGTTGCTGCTCCGATGAACGGAAGAAACGCGGAGACAAACCCATCGTACGCGCCGACAAAGAGAAATCCCGGAAGAAGGTCAGCGATCCATTGTGACCAGACTGTCAAGAGGCTTGAGAAGGGAGTGCTCGGCCCCCACGGCGAGATGACCAACAACACCGCTCCAGATACTGCAATGCACCATTCGTAGGGGAAACGTTCCCGCCGGCGGATCACCCGAGGACCTCCTCTTCAAGACGTCAGACTTAGAGTAAAGCGAAAGCCTTGTTCAGTCAACAGTCGACGCAATAGCTCTTGATGACTTGGGTAATGGCTTTCACGTCGCGTCTGGCATCATCACCAACGATGAACAGCTTAAACAGGTGGCCGACGAAGGGATCGAGGTGCTCCTGCTGGATGATCTGCTGGAGGTAGATAAGATCCCGGAGTTGAGATTTCCTACTGGGCAGATCACATTGAGAGGTATGGACTGAAAGAGGTGGCTGACTTCATGGGGCTGGAGTGCTCTGCCATCAGCATCATCGCAAACTGCACCACTGAGGCGAAAAACGCCAAGAATAAAGACCCCAGCGTTAGTGGAGCGCCTGGTTGGGCCTCGACAACTCATCTGTATTAATCATTCGCTTCCAGGATGATTGGTCCAATCACAAACACCGCAACTCATATAGTAGTCGCCGTCTGGCGGTATTGAAATGTCGAAGTGTGTTCGAACATTCCTCGATCTACATACAGGACACTGATCCGTTTTATCCGTCCTTTCCCTCTGAAGAACTTGTATGAAATGACCGATTACTGTTTCACAAGAGTGGATCGCGATTGAAGAGGCCGTTCTGTTTGCGCTTCTATCGTGAGTCAACCAGTTAACGAGCTGCCATGTTTCCTTTGCTATGTTCTTCA
>JAUWNS010000178.1 GCA_030612485.1 Candidatus Bipolaricaulota bacterium | reverse complement strand
CGCCGGAGCAACGCGCAGCCCATGCGCAAGTTCTGACTGTGTGATCCCATCCTTGCGCCAGAGCTGTTGCAGTGCTACACCCTGCCCGCAGTAGAGGCCAATCCCGCCCATGAGGACGCGCGACCGATCGCGCGAGAGCTTGCAGACCTGCGCCAATAGATAGCCGATCAAATTATGGTTCCCTTCTTTGCCCATGTCGGCCTCCCGTCTTACCTACGATCAGATACTTAGACGTCTAATATTTAGTTGTCTAAATAATAACCTTCCTTCCCCTCTTGTCAACCTCTGCGCTGCTGGGCCAATGGGAGAATTTCCCTCCATGTGCTTCGCGTGCTATGATGTCACGGAGGTGAGTGGTATGAAAGAGTTCTCGTTCATTATCGGAAACTGCCCAGGGAGCCTCGTGAAGATCGCGGAGATCCTTGGGAACGAGCACGTCAACATCGAAGGGATCGCTGGCACGACCGTATTGGAGGAAGGTGTTATCTGTCTTGTCACCGACGATCCTGGGAAGGCGCGCAAGGTCTTGCGCGGTGCAGGAGTCGATTTTGAGGAGAATGAGGCGCTTGTTCTGGATCTCGCTAATCATCCGGGACAGCTAGCAACGCTTCTTGGCCGTCTGAATAGGGAGAAGATCAACGTCCTATCCTGCTATCCGAGCGTGGAGAAGAGCCGGATCATCTTCACCGTCGATCAGACCGAGCGAACAAAGGAGATCCTGCGCATCCTGTAATGGTGCGTCTCTGCCACAGTCGAAAGCGCTTGAGAGCAAAGGCGATAGGGCGATTTTGGGATTCTGAATAGACATCCGGGATTGGTGTTTTGTCCGCCGATGATCGAGAAAGTCAAAATCCAATGATAGGGGCGCACGCGAGCAAGAGACCATGAAATCGCAGCCGCCCAATTGACCGAGCCTAATCTCGCCTGTATACTCAAAGTAGATACATCGATGATCGGGAGTTGAGAGATGCGAACAAAGATCCAAAAATGGGGAAATAGTCTGGCTTTACGAATCCCGAAGTCCTTTGCCGAAGAAGCAGAAGTGGAAGCAGGCTCCGTGGTCGATCTTTCCGTAGCAGAGGGACAGCTTGTCATCAGGCCGGTGCGTTCGCAGAGATTCGAGCTTCACGCACTTCTGGCGGGAGTCAAGGAAGAGAATCTGCACGCGGAGATTTCCACTGGAGAGCCGACAGGACGGGAGGCCTGGTAGTGACGAATCGCTACATTCCCGCTCAGGGCGACATCGTCTGGCTGCAGTTCAATCCCCAGGCTGGCCATGAGGAGGCAGGACGCCGACCTGCTCTGGTGGTCTCACCGAAAGAGTACAATCGCAAGGTCGGGCTGGCTCTTTTCTGCCCCGTGACCTCGCAGGTCAAGGGATATCCTTTCGAAGTCCTTCTTCCCTCAGGATTGGCCGCCTCAGGTGCAGTCCTTTCCGATCAAGTCAAGAGCCTGGATTGGCGAGTACGAAAGGCCGAACGGCTGTGCACCGCACCAGAAGGCGTGGTGGAAGAAGTACTGGGAAAGATCCTGGCTTTGATTCGGAAGGAGTGAGTGCGGTGAATAAGCTTGTATGGCCCAAGCGAATTGGGGATCTGTGTTTCGCACACCGCCGGCTAAGAAGGCCAAAAGACAAACTGTGACCCCGGCGCCTCGAAGAGAACTACGGGTTGTGCGTGCCAGTGTTAGGTGTTGCTTTTCGCAACTGGGACTTGGAAGATTCGTACCTCTCTATTGTTGCCTTCAAGCGGTCTGCGTAATTGAAGATCTCATCCAACTTTGTGATCTGGACTCTATCTTCATCCCTGCCCTTGTCAAATAGACCGAGGTACTTGCGTTCTGCATCGTTGAAATGCAAACGACATATCGGCTTTCGGTTAGTATTGTCAAGAAGGATCGAACAGTAGCTGCGAAGATCTCGCATAACAACTCTCTCCAGGTCTATTGACCCGCTCAACGCGCCTTTCACGATGTAGTAACCCTGGAGCTCTTCGGCTATCGTGATAATCCCATCGCTAGCCCGCTCGGGAGCTGTTCCCTGTTCGGTATCGCTCGCGGACTCTTCTTTTCTTGCTGCTGTTCCCTGGAGTGTCTTCGCCGTTTCAAGCGTTTCGTTGATTCGCTCGTTGATGAATCTCAGAAAAGCGCCTTTTACAATCGGTGTAAACCTTTCGTGTGCTTTCTTAGTGAATTGCCTATCATATACACGAGAAACCAGAAGCCTAACGAAATCTTTGGTAGGAGAGGAGAGCTCACTTCGCAAGAGGGCTTGTATCTCCCGCGTGTACTTCAACTCGCTCGCTGTACCCAGTATGTCCTTTACGTCAAATGTCGGCTTAGTGAAACGCTTTAGTTCCTCAATCGCTGCATCTTCAAGATTCATGAGGTCAATCACAAAGAACGGTTTGCTATCCATCACGTTTGTGCGATCAAGATCGGAGAAGAACAAGTACCTGATTCCGTCAGTGAGAATACCAAACTTAACCTCTGGAACGCCATGAAAGTATCGCTGCAGTTGTGTCGCATCTCGCAGCTAACTCAGATCCGCATTGTTTGCATTCAAAGAGCATGATTGGTTTTTCGTCCTTGAGGATTGCATAGTCGACCTTCTCGCCTTTCCTCTCACCGATATCTGCTGTGAATTCAGGCACTACTTCTGTTGGGTCGAATACATTGTAGCCTAGCGTGGAGATGAAGGGCATTACCAACGCATTCTTGGTGGCCTCTTCGGTCCGAATGTTTGTGACACGTGTGGATGCCTTCTTTGAAAGCCCATATAGAACATCTGCGAAGTCCATGGAATCCCTCCCTTCTCATCGGCGCCTAGATCTAACCCACATAAGAATAGACCTTATGGCAGTGAAAGTCCAATATTCAAAGCAGGAAACATGACGGCGATGGTCTGCATGTCATTCACAGCGGTATGTGGTTTTCCAGCGAGCCGTAGCGTAGGGTCAGACCTTCATTTTTAGGATTTCTCCGTCGCGGCACTGGAGCTGAACGCACTACCGACGATCTGATGACCTTTCAGTACACGGGGACATTATGACGCTTGCAGAAGATTTCTGTCGACAACAGCATTCTTACCCCCGCCCTTCCGGCGGGGCCTGCAAGGCTGTCATCAATGCCGACTGGACCCGTTTGTACCCTCCAACTAAGGAAGTCCTTCGATCCGAATGCTTCCGTTACTTGTCCGGAGATCCAAAGTCGAGGCGCTTGGCGGATTCAGCGTTGCTGACCACGACCTCCCTTCAGTATCGCCGATCAGAGGAAGGTTAGTCGAGATGCTCCCGTTGCTCGTGCTGGCATCGATCCTCAACGCCGTATCTTGCGGGATCGCGACTTCGATCGCACCGTTGCTCGTCCTCATGCGGTGTGTATCCCCGAGGAGATACCCGCGGAAGACGACCGCACCGTTGCTCGTTTCCGCGTCGATCGGTCCATCGACATCGCGCATGTTGATCGCCCCGTTGCTCGTATCGAGCCTGATACTACCCACAACGTGATCGATGTCGATCTTACCGTTGCTCGTCTCAACTTTGACTGTCCCGGCAATATTCGCGACAGTCACTTCCCCGTTGCTCGTATCGACATCTATGTCCCCATGAATCGGCATGAGGATATCAAACTCGACGCTGGTATGCTTCCTTGCATCGGTCGGTTGCTCAGAGGAACGGAAACGCAAAGTTACTCGATCCCCGTCCTGAGACATGAAGACGACCATCTTCTCCAGCTTCTTATTTGCCTCTTCGAGAGTGTCTCCTCGCGCCGAAAGAGTTGCTGTGACCTGCACATCGTTTCGTCCTTCCACACCGCGAACAGTCACGGCTCCATTCGATGTCTCAGTTACCACGGTCGGGACTCCCTCTAAGGCGAACGTAGCTGTCTTCACCTCGGTGCTCTCCACTCGTGGAGCAACCAGATCATCAAAGTCACACGCGCTCAAGAATAAGAACGCCACCAACCCAAGGCCCAAACAGGCCAACATCTTTGCTCTTGTTAATCGGTTCATCATCGCCTCCTTCCAAAGAAAATGGCTACAGCGTTCCGCCGACGACCTGCCAGGCAAGCGCGGCGATGAGTACGCTACCCATCCCGCGCGCCGTCCAGCTGGTCGTCCCTCTCCACAGACGGTACCCCCAGTACCCGATAAGGCCAAGGAGCAAGATACGTAGAACGATCAGAAATGCCTGTGTCACCCTTCCACCTCCTGCCAGATACGCCCGGCGATCAGGAGCAGCACAACCGTAATTGCTAGCATTATCCACAGTGGTTCCTGCGGCACGCCAATGTACTCTCCGTTCAAGATAAGGAACTGAATCTCCTCGCTGTGAGCCATGCTCGTTGCCCCCTCGCTGTGAGCCATCTGGGTACCGAATGTATTGAGCATTCGCCATCCCGGAAGCGTGTACGAGACACGGACAATCCACTCGCCGATCCAGCGAAAGAGAAACGGTGTGCCGAGAACCATCACCACCCCTGGAATCCAACCAGGGCCCGACACACGATACGCACTGATGAACACCATCAACAACAACGTCCACGCCAGAAGTGGTGCAACTGCTGTCCCCACTAGATACAGTGGAACACTGAACAGAATGTCGCCCACGCTCCCAGCCATA
>JAUWNS010000128.1 GCA_030612485.1 Candidatus Bipolaricaulota bacterium | reverse complement strand
GGCGTCTTGAACCTGAGAGGCGAAGTGCTCCACCATGATCGCGACTTTCTCATTGATCGCGTGCGGATGCAGCTCGACAAACTGCTTCATCAAGTACGTCGCTTTCGACTTGTCGTAGCGAGGGTCTTCTTCGACCGTCTTGAGCAGCTTCCAGTACACCTGGTACGTCGTGTAGTTCTCGAGCACGTCGAGGATGAACCGCTCTTCGATCGCCTGCCTCATGCTGTACAGGCTGAACGGCACGAACAATCCGTCCTCCTGCTTCATGCCGAAGATCTCGAGCGTCTTGTTCTTCGGCGTTGCGGTGAACGCAAACATCGACAGGTTTGGCAACCGTCCCCGCGTTTCCATCTCGGCGAGAACACGATTCTCTAGCTCCTCCTCCGGCGTCTCCGCCCCCGCCTCTTTCCGCTCCGCGTCCTCGAGGGACCCGGAGGAGAGGACAGCCTTCAGGCTCTTACTGCGCTCGCCGGACTGCGATGAGTGCGCTTCATCAATGATGACAGCGAACCGTTTTTCCCGAAGCTTGCCGATCTCGTTTACAATCACCGGGAACTTCTGCAACGTCGTGACGATGATCGTCTTCTGACTCTCGAGCGCGTCCTTCAACTGGCGGGACGTCCTGTCGATGTTTTCCACCACACCGAGGGTCTGCTCGAACTGCAGAACGGTTCGCTGGAGCTGTCGATCGAGGATCCGCCGATCGGTGATCACAACGATTGAATCGAAGACCCGGCAATCCTCGGCGTCGTGCAGCGTTGAGAGCTGATGCGCCAGCCAGGCGATCGTGAAGCTCTTCCCGCTACCCGCAGAGTGCTGGATCAGGTAGTACTGCCCCGGCCCGCGTGCCCGCGCGTCGGACACCATCCGTCGGACCGCGTCCAACTGGTGGTATCGAGGGAAGAGGATGAACCGCCTTCCAGTCTTTCGGCCGTCCTCGTCGAACTCCTCGACCTCGTGAATAAACTGCCGGATTAGGTCGAGCACGCTGTCGCACGACCAGATTGTCTCCCACAGATAGCTCGTGGCATAGCCACGCTGCGTCGGGGACACAGGTGGGTTTCCCGCGCCACGATCCCATCCACGATTGAACGGAAGAAACCGTGTCTTCTGACCCCTGAGATGCGTTGTCACGTAGACCAGGTTAGGATCGACGGCTAAGTGGGCGAGGCAACGGCCATACGAGAAGAGCGGCTCCCGTGGATCGCGATCGGTCTGGTATTGTTTCATTGCGTCTTCCACGTTCTGCCCGTTCAGAGGGTTTTTCAGCTCGGCGGTGAAGATCGGGGTCCCATTGAGAAAGAGCGCAAGATCCAGGCTGTTCTCGTTTCTCTCGCTGTAGTGCAGTTGCCTGATTACCGAGAACTGGTTTGCCCGATACAGCTCGCGCAGCTCCTCGTTCAGCCCACTGGCTGGCTTGAAGAAGGCAAGCTTAAACTTGCAGCCGGCATCTTTAATCCCATTCCGCAGAACATCGAGGGTCCCGCGCCGCTCGATCTCGTGCGCCAGACGCTGCAGGAAGCGCTTCTTGACGTCTTCACCGTAGTGTTCCTTGAGACGCCCCCATTCCTTGGGTTGGGTCGCGAGAATGAAATTGTACACGTCGTTCGGGACCAGACAGAGAGACCGATCATACTCCTCGCTTTTGCCAAGCCGATATCCACCGGGGATGAACTCGCCGTAGCCATGCCACGGCTCGCCCGCGCGTCCGCTCGATGAGCCGTCCGGGAGACCGGACACCAGCACGCTTACGATCGCATCTTCGAAGGCACGTTCGGCAATGTTGGGCCTCATATTTCCGTTCCCTCGTTCAAGATGGCCAGGTAACGCTTGTAGACGAAGACGCGGTTACGCGCCTTCCCGGTGATCTCACGAGCGATTGAAGCATTCATCATCGGCAATTCTCCAAGTTATTCAGCATCCTTTAATAAGCGAGTCCGTTATTAAAGGTTTCGCCATAAATCTTAATAACAATTCTGTCTGTGGCAAGCAGAGCATAACCTCGCCTTGTGAATCCGCCCTTGCCTATCGCTCATTTCTTCTTCAACGTCGTTACCCACGGGCCTCCAGGTAGCCATTGCGAAGAAAACTCCTCCTGGTCTCGAACAGCGAGGAGAATAGGGCCCAAGAACGCCGCGAGTCGTTCGATCACTTCGATCAGATCTGTAGGAACAGAAACTCCCCTGATCCTACGTAGGAATGCCTCCCATTGAGCCACCTTCCCTGCGTCTGTGGCAAACTCACGTGAAAGCGCCATTGGCAACTCAGTTGTAATTGCTGTATTGCGCCGCCTCAACGTGTCACGGATGGCATCGAGAAGGACTCGCCCCTCAAACGTTTTATGTTCTGAGAGAACGTAAATGTCGAAGTAGTCTTTCATCCGGCTGTTGCGCAACCCGAGCGATACCATTGTCTCAAGCTTTTCGGCGATACTCGTTTCTTGGCGATAGGAACGAAGGCAAGCTGTTGGAAAGTTCAACAGCTGAGGAAGCTCCACCCATTCGGGTTTCGGTGTGACTGCATCGCCGAGCCCAATGTCCACCTGCAGGGGCAACCTCGCAGTTCCAAGTCGGGCATCGAGCGTAACGCGCCAACCACCGTATGGATTGTCCTCTCGGATCGGCGTCACTGTTACAGAATTAGGGGAGGTACTCCATGCCATCGGGTTCGACCTCTTGAGTGCATATGTCCCGGAAGGTCTGTGTCAACGTCTTGTCAGATAGGTCCCCAAAGCCGAGGAGATCTGCATCCCGAGTTGGACGCACTGTTTCACCTATCCATATCAGCATCAGTTGGGCGCCTTTGAGCACAAAACCCTCGCAGTGTCTGGATTTCGACAATCGATATAGCAGCCGATAGAGAGCGAATCGCTCCAGCATCAGCTGTGCTTCAACGCCGATCTTCTTTGAGTACGCAACGAGGCGAACGTGTACCGACTTTGCCAGGCCTGTCGTACTCGTCATGCTACAAGCGCCTCCAAGTAAGGGCGCATAACGTTGGATACGCGGCAGATGCGCGCATAACGCTCCATCGCGTCCATCGTGAAACGCCGATCACGCCACGCTTCCCGAAGAGCCTCAAGGGCCACGTCGAGCCCTATCTTATTGCGGTACTTGAAGCAGTCAGCTAGCGTTTTCGCCACGTTGTAAACGCGAACAGTCTGCCCCTCAAGAATGTGTTCCTCAACGCCTGCTGTCAGCGCTTCGCCGGAGAAGCGGACAACTCGAAGAGGTGGATAATCAATCACCGGCTTTCTTGCTCTACGATCCAGCGCAATCCAGACTTGATGCGGTAGCTGTGTGCCAATGACGTGAAACTGGAGTGCGGATAGGAGGCAGATGACCCCGCTTGGTGCAGCGACCGATACGAGCACGAGGCCGTGGTGTTCGGTGAGTTCATAATCTGGATCAGGAAGACGGTACCGTCCGCGCGCTACTCGTTCTAACTGATCCGTTCTCACGAGGCGCGTGAGGACCTGTCTATGCAGACCCTGTGCCTCGACATCACGTGTGCTGATCAGGCCACGCTGTGCGGCAAAGTCGAGCACCCATTGCGCATCTGTCCGCTTCTCCATGTGGCTAAGTGTATACATTTATCGATGAATGTCAACAGTTTGCCACATCACTCCGAACCTCGATGCTACCGGTCAGAGCGGTGGAGATGAGGGCGATGTGGTACTCCCCGTTTCTGGAGCAGCTTCTCAATGTCAGGCATGACTTTTCCTTCGGTACGTTTTGTCGGTACTTGGATCTAACTACCGACATTATGTACCGGTTACAGTATGCTCCCAAACATACCCAAAGACCCATTACCCAGCCAGGAGATCCCGACCTACTTCAACATAGTCCTCATGACTCGAAGAACACCCTGCGAACCGCACCTCGTCCCACCAGCTGCGACAAAATGCGGTAGTTGTCCCGCTCTCTTCGAATCCTTCCCGCAACGATTGCCGGGTGGATCCGAAGCCTCTCCGCAAAGCTTATGACCGCCTTGGCCGACCAGTTGCTGTGCAGTCCTGACGCATTCCATTTCCCAGCCGGCACAAGTACATCAGCAGCGAATGCGTCTGCCTTCATCTCCATGTCATCAGATCCCTCGGCTTTCAGGTCGTCTATGAAGGCATTTCCAGAGTCCTTCTCGAGGTGCAGAGACACGTGCGCAAGCTCATGGCACAGAGTGAACCAGAAATTGTCGAGACGATCGTAGCGGAGCGTGAGCGCAACTACGGGGCGATCTGTACTCGCCCAGAATGCCGCTCCATCGAGGTGCGTACGTGGTAGGTGATCTTCCGTCACGAAATGAATTCCGCTTCGATTCAAGAATTCCTGAGCCAAGAGCGGGCTATCGTCAAGATAGCTAAGATGCACAAGCTCACGACAGAACTTCTTGGTGACTGTTCCCGGTCTGTAAAGAGGGAGCGTCTCCCTTCGTGCTCGATCAAGAACGCGAGCGCACCAAGCGGACAACGCGTACTTATCCATTGCGCTGTCGGATCGAACGCTCCTCCGAAGCAAGCACGGAATGCTTTCCTTATCGATCCCATTTGGGAAGATCAGTGGTGCAATGAGCTCTTCGGCCCTCTCCTTGGCCTCACTCAACGTGCCTTCGAAGCCGGAGAACCAGCCCCTCTTCAGCATCTCCGTAATTGGAAACTGGGACCACTTGATCTCAGGGTGCTCCGCAGGCATCGACGCTCCCGCCTGGTGAAGAAGGACCTCGGCAGGAATGCCGAGGCCTTCGTGCAGTCTGCGAATCATGGAAAGGCTGAGTTTCCGTTTTCCGTTCAATACCTCAGAGACACGGCTTCGGCTGCCGATATACGGAACTAGATCGACTTGGCGCAACCCGGCTTGCTCCATGCGGAAGCGAATAGCCGAGATTGGATCCGGGAGATCGATCGGGAAGTGTTTTTCTTCATAGATCTCCACGAGAGTCACCCACAGCTCAAACTCGTCCCCTTCCGGCGTACCTGGTTCGGCATCAAGTAGCTCGTCGAGCCGGGAAAGAGCCGCCTTGTACTCAGCGTCTGTCTTGATCACCTTCGGGCGCATCATACCTCCTTCGCATCGATCCTGCCGTACTCTGCGTGTGTTCCGATGAAGCGAATGAGCACGGGGTCTCAAATTGGTACTTGATGAGGACGACCAGTCGATACTTGTTCCCACAGATGTTGAACACTACGCGATTGTTCCCGATGATACTTGCTTTTGCGTATCGCTTCTTGATATCGGATGGGCTTCTCCATATCGCGTGTTCCGCTTCCGCAAACCACGCTTCCAGCGGGCCTTTCGCTTCTCCGTGCTGTGCCCAGAACTCGCGCAGCGCTCGTCTAGCTATGATTCGCATCGTATTATAGCGGTTCCCTTCTATGTATACAAATGGAGCGTTCCCTATTCGGGAACATCGATTCCTCAGGCAACTTGAATCACTCGTTCCGTACGTCGATCTTGCCGGTGACGGCAGCGGAGATGAGGGCAATGCGGTATTCCTTCAGTTGCTCGATGGCTTCCTGGATCTTGGAGATCAAGGCATCGATCTTCGTTATCTCGCGATCCACGAAACCAGCAATCTCTCTTTGCTCGGAATCTGGCGGGAGAGGAATCCTGATGCTTCCCAGGCGATCACCTGTGAGCTTCGGCTGAGCGGCGCCTGAGATCAGAGGCGTGTAGTCGTATGTCTGCAGCACGCCAACCCAGTAACAGATATCCCCTGTCAAAGGATCGAGAATGTGCGCATGGTTGTTCACCCAGTACTTCCCGGTGGCTAGGAAAGCCAAAGGAGTGCTACGCGAGAGAAGGTTTGCTCCGTCCTCCGCAACGAGTACGAGTGGTCCGTCGAAGAGATACCTGTCAACACGGTCGATGATCCCAGAGGCCCCGTAGTAGGGGTAGATCTTCTCAAGCAAAGCTCGGTCCTCATTTGCAATTGGGATTCGCTTGTGATCAAGATTCGTGAATTGGTATCTGACGCTTGTTGTCTCCCAATGCGCCGGGATCTGACCGAGCCATTCGATACCAGAGTCGCGCATCGGGACATTGGGATCGAGACCTTTGGTGATGGCATGGGTGATTAGCGCGGTGCGCTTCTCCTGCAGCAGCTCGATCGACCGCTCTTTCTTCTCCACTAACGCATCGATCTTCGCCGTCTCACGATCGAGGAAGTGGGCAATGGCTTTTTGTTCGTCGTACGGTGGAACTGGGAACCACGCGGCACGTATCGCATCCCCAGTGAGGCCGAAACGGGTAATTCCGTTGGCGGCTACCCAGAATTGGTTGCGAAGGCCAATGGAGGATAACGCACGTGCTAGCTCCCGTCAGTCTTTGATGCCACCGGCCGGATCAGGGCGAGGTGGTACCCGCAGACTACGTCTTCCATGTTTTCTGCGACAACTGCCGGAACAGCGATGTCATCCCAGGATTCGGAATCCTTTGTGATCAGTACGTCACCCATGCGGAGCGAGAAGCGTCGGATCTGCTCAGCAGTAGCAGTCGCCACCATGAAGTCCATATCCGAGGTCACGCGGTCGTTCTTGTAGACATCGACGTAGTTGCAGAGTCGAACTTGCTCATGCTCCTCCTGCGACTTCTTGTCCACATTGCTGAGGGTCACAGAGGCGATCACCTTGAGGCATTCTGCTTCCCAATGCGCCGGAATCTCCCCCAGCCACTCAATCCCGGAGATCTTGTATTCTGGATAGGCCTTAAACCGCGTACCGGTCATTCGTCGCCCTCCTGCACATTCGGGTTGTAACGATCTTCATGCCAGTGTCGCGGGTTGTCGAGGATGTAGTGGCGAATGCGGTTGAGAGATACCGCGTTACGGACGACGTGTTCGTGGTAG
>JAUWNS010000173.1 GCA_030612485.1 Candidatus Bipolaricaulota bacterium | reverse complement strand
TGCGTGGAGGTCGGCAGGTCTCTTCTTCTGGGGATAATTGAGCCATGCAAGAAACAAGGTCTGACACCAGACTCCAAGGGGGGAGGCAGAAGGGGGAAGGGGAGACGGGGAAAGCAGAGACATGGAGAGAGGGAGACACGGAAAAGGGGAGAGGCGGGGTCTGACGTTGTTTCTTGCGTGGAGATCGGCAGGTCTCTTCTTCTGGAGAGGATTGAGCCATGCAAGAAACAAGGTCTGACACCAGACTCCAAGGGGGGAGGCAGAAGGGGGAAGCAAGATTAAGTGATTGAGCGAGTGAGTGATTGAATGATTGAATCCGCCAATGATTGAGCGAGTGATTAAATTTTAGTTTCTAAATCTCTTAATCCCCCGATGATTCAATCTTCCGATCTCTCAATTCCTTGGCGGTCTTTATCTTCCTAATCTCGCTTTTGTTCGTCTCTACGTCGCCTTCTACTCGTCTGATCCACGCCGTAGCAGCAACTCGTTCCTCATCCAGGCGGGTGAAAATCCCGATCATCTCGTCCTGTCCACGCAGAAGCTCATCAAAGCGTTCGTTGACTATATCAAAGCGTTTGTCGACTTCATCAAAGCGTTTGTCGACTTCATCAAAGCGTTCGTTGACCTCATCCTTGATAGCCATTTGCTCGCGGTTTTCGATAACCTGAAAAGCGATCCTATCGATCTTCGCGCTGTTCGCACCGATCTTCGCAGTCAGTCTCTCCTCTACTTGATCGATCCTACCCGCGAGCTTCTGCTGCACTTGCGTTAGATCTCTTTTCGTCGCTGGTTCGTCACGGTGTGCGTCCATAGGTTCCTCCTCATTAACCAGTTATAGCGACTGCCGGTAGATCGGTCAACTCCTGGGAGGGGGGGAAGAGGGAGACGCCGAGAAGAGGGACACGGAGAGGGGAAAACGGGAATGCGGGGAGAGAGAGACACGGAGACGCGGGGAAAGGGAGACGGGGGAGAAGGGTTGAGTGAGTAAGTAATTGAGCGATTGAGTAATTGGGGGACTGAGTGATTGAATTTTGGGCTTCTAAATCTCTTAATCCCCGACGATTCAGTCTATCAATTATACGATCTTCCGATGATTCAATCACTCAATCATTCAATCTCTACTACTTGACAGACCTAAAAGGAAGGTGCTATCGTGTGGCTTGCCACGTGTGGCTAAGCTATTTGTGGCTTGCCACGGGTGGCGAGCCACTCGTGGCTAGTCTAACTTTTCCGGAGGTGTGGTGATGATCGAAGGTTCTTACAAGCAATTGCTGGTCGTTGTTAGTGTCTTCTTGCTCCTCTTTCTCCTTTGTGTTGGTACTCTCGGAGGCGTGCCTTCTCTCCTCATGACAACCACCGGGGAGACGGCCCAAGGGAACCTCACCGGGATCTCCTCAATAATCCGCCTGAGCGTTCCTCCGCCGGTGACGTACATCGGACCGGCACAGGCATTCGATATCGATCTTTCCACGATCCGTCAGATTCTCATCGATTTTCCGCGCGTCGTCGTCGAGACAGAAGACCGTGTATACATCGGTCCTTTCTCCGCTTTCAGCGGAATTTCACAGCTCCTCACTCTGACAGATGGGAAGACAACGCATAGCTTTTGCACTGCCTCTTTGCGGGCAATCGCGCTTCACGGCGAGCCGTTTCATCCCCTGCCGCGCGAGTGGATAGGAGACGAGTTTCTATCGATGCCGGACGTAATCACGGCTTCTCCTGTCACCAGGAATATGAATAGCGCCGAGGGAAGAGTGGAGGGAGAGCATGTGGTCGTCCCTGTGCAAACATGGAACGATCTATACCCAACGACACCACCACCTCTGGAAGAGACAACGCCTTGGTGGGTGGGTATGCTGATCGTCGCCGGACTTGTGGGTCTCGTCTACTTTGGGCTCAGTGGGATGTAATTGATTGAATGATTGAGTGAGTGAGTGATTGAATGATTGAACCTCCCAATCTTCCGATCTCTCAATTCCTTGGCGATCTTTGCGGCTTGAGTGAGTGCAACGAACGGGCGAGAGGAGAAGCTTGTGCCTCTCGCAAAGACGTGAAACAGTGACGGATAATTAAGTGATGAGAAAGAACAGAAGCATTCACCGCTGAGGGCACAGAGCACGCAGAGAAAAGCGTAAACGGGTAAAGAGAATAAGATGCTTGAAACTCAAGAGTCATGGCCTTTCTTAGCGATCTTTGCGGCTTGAGTGAGTGATAACGAACGGGCGAGAGAAAAAGCTTAGCCTCTCGCAAAGACGTGAAATAGTGATGGGTAATGAGTGATGAGAAAGAACAGAAGCATTCACCGCTGAGGGCACAGAGCACGCAGAGAAAAGCGTAAACGGGTAAAGAGAATAAGGTGCTTGGAACTTAAGAGTTAAGACCTTTCTCAGCGATCTCTGCGTCCTCTGCGGTAAGATGCTTGTGCCTCTCGCAAAGGCACGTTGTTGTTGACGCTGCGGAACTACCGCCTAATCTAAAGGAGATATCGTGAACTTCATCCACCAAAAGAACAGCCGCTACTTTGTTTCGCCTGGTGTTTTGCTCGCCGGGTTCCTCACGCTCTTTCTCATCGCTAGTCTCGCCCTGCCTGCTTTCGCAGATCACTTCCGCCAGCTTGCCTCCGAGCACTTCCTCATCCACTACACGGTGGGGACCGGGGAGGACGCGGTGACCACAGAGTATGCCAACCTCGTCCGCGATGCCCTCGAAGAGGCCTATGCCGGCTTGATCGAGCAGGCGGGATTCTCAATCATCAATACGCGCATCCACGTCGATATCGGCGGCGGACAGCACGGAGAGATGGGAGCCGAATACTTCGACACCACGTCAAGCGGAGATCCTCTCCCAATAATCGAGATCGCTACGGAAGAGATCATGGATGGGGTTCTCTACGACCTGGTCATTCCCTGTACCCTAAGAGACATGGTGCGGAGCACCGCCGCCCACGAGCTCTTCCATGTGATCCAGGATTCCCTTGCCCTCGATGGCAAGAACGACATGAGCGATCTGATCTTCGTCGAGGCAACGGCCACCTGGGCACAGGAGGCGATCGTCCCCGAGGCGAACGACTACCTCGATCCTGCGCTCGACTTTCTCCTCGGCCCGGATTCGATCGCCTTCTTCCACCGTACCTACGACGCGGGAATCTTCTGGGTCTTCGTCTCCTCGCGCCACGGGGGAACCGAAGCGATCAAACGTGTGTTGGAAGCAAGCGCGGATTACGACGGACGTTACGCGATCGATTACGCCTTTCGAGAAGAAGGATTGACCTTCGACGACCTGTGGGAGGAGTTTGCGCTCGCCCTCGCATCCGGAACGATTCCTGACGCCAACTTGATCAAGACCATGTTCCCCCTCGCAGTAGAGGATGGAAAGAGCCGCAACAGCACCCGCTGGGTTGTGCTCCCAGCTCCGGTTTATAGGGAAACGTGGAGTGGAACCCCTATCGATATCGAGCGGGTGAACTTCGAGAGCGACGCTCCTTACTCCCCTCAGTTCGAGGAAGACCCCATTGGAACACCGCTTCGTATTGCACACGCCTACGGGATCGATTTTCTTGATCTGGCAAGCAACTCCGATCAAACGATGGAGATCGCGTTCGCCGGGGACGTAGGGACCGTGTTTCGCGTCAACGTAGTGACGCAGAAAGAATCGAACACCACCGTGTATCGGCTCACCGCGGATGCGCCGGTGAGCATCGAACACCCGGACAGATACGATACGATTCGTATCGTGATCACCCGCGGGGAGGCGGGAACCGGAAGCTATTCATTGACCATTCGAGGGAAGTGACGGATAAGCAGTGATGAGAGATTGAGTGAATCATTGAGTGATTGAATCATTGAGTGATTGAACATCCCAATCTCCGTGCCTTCCCTATTCTTCCGCGTTCCGCTTTCTCCCTCGTTTTCACCGCCGAGGGCGCAGAGGAATTGAGAGATCGGAAGATTGAATCATTGAGAGATCGGGGGATTGGGATGTTCAATCATTCAATCACTCACTCGCTCAATCACTCAATTCTCCCCCACTCTCTGCGTTCTCCGCGCCCTCGGTGGTGAAGGTTTTTGTTTTGCAAGGAGAGAAGCGGGGATCACGAATGGCGGGGATAAACCTCGCCGCTACGGAGAAAGGCTCCGAGCAACGCTTGGATAACGGGGTTTCCGTAGCGGCGTAGCTTGTCTGCGCCGGTGGGAGCAGGGATCACGACGACGGGGATAAACCCCGCCGCTACAGAGGACACTGAGATACGCTTGGATAACGGGGTTTCCGTAGCGGCGTAGCTTGTCTGCGCCGGTGGGAGCAGGGATCACGAATGGCGGGGATAAACCCCACCGCTACAGAGGACACTGAGATGTGAGATTCTCGTTCCACTCTCTGCGTTCTCCGAGTCTCTCTTCCCCGCGTCTCCCCTTCCCCCCCCTCCCCGTGTCTCTCTTCCCCGTGTCTCCGCTTCTTCAGCCCTTGCGCCAGCACGGGAAAGGCTCTACCATCTAGCATAGTTCGCCATGCATGGTAAGTCATGGAGGGATGACCGAATGGCAAGGAACCGGTCTCGAAAACCGGCACGCCCGAAAGGGCTTCGGGGTTCGAATCCCCGTCCCTCCGCTCAGTATGCGCCCGTAGCTCAGCGGAATAGAGCGTCGCACTGCGGATGCGAAGGTCGGAGGTTCGAGTCCTCTCGGGCGTACCAGTTGTCAGATAGGCTCTTCACAGTAAGTACAGTAGAAGAGCTTGGGGTCCCGTCTTTGTTGTTTGGTGGGCTAAATGTACCCCAAAACGGAGGTACGCAAGCCATCATGCAACAAACAAAACCAGACCCCAA
>JAUWNS010000252.1 GCA_030612485.1 Candidatus Bipolaricaulota bacterium | reverse complement strand
TTCTGTGAGTTTCTTCTCTCACACAATCACCTTCCGTGACCTTATCGGAGGTGGATCTTCGCTGATCACGTTGCTTGACCGGGAAATCGCCGATATCCCTGCAGACTACTTCACGCCGGAGAATCTAGGGAAATTGGACATTACGACCCCGTGATGGGTATTCATCACGAAGCAAAAGGACTTACGGGATAAAGGAGGGACACGATGCTTGATTTAACAAGAAAGGCTATTCTTACAGGCGTCGGGCTTGGTTTGATCGCCAAGGACAAGATCGATGAGGTTGTAGAGAGAATTCGTGAAGAGAACAAACTCACCGAAGAGGAGAGCAGAAAGCTTGCGAAGGAGCTACTTGATCAGTCGGAAGAGGCGAGGAAGAATCTCGAAGAAGAGGTGAAAAAGACGGTAGGGGGTACCCTGAAAAAGCTTAATCTCCCTTCCCGGAAGGATCTCGAGGACCTGGAAACCCGGATCGAGAAGCTAGAAAACCAGATGGAGACTAAGGAATAGGGCTCAGCACCGTTCACCTCACGAGGGTGCAGCGTGTTCTGGCAATTGCGAATCTGGGGGATGGGCGATCGCTCATCCCTCCTTTGCTTCCGTGGCTGGTATGATCGTAAGATGGATCAATTATGGCACATAGAATAGGCTCTTTGAGCCGTACGTATCGTCACGTCAACCGCTATCGGGAGATCATTAGGGTACTGGTGAAACACGGTTTTGGCGATCTCATCACACGCACTAATCTCGAACGGTACATCGATCGCGGAAGGAAGCTCCTCCCAGGGGAGGGTGATGCAAGGATTGCCTCCCTTTCTCGCTGGGAACGGATCAGGATGGTATTAGAGGAGCTCGGTCCGACGTTCATCAAGTTCGGCCAGATCATGAGCAACCGGCCGGATCTGGTACCGCAGGAACTGATCGCCGAGTTGCAGAAGCTCCAGAGCGATGTCCCTCCGTTCTCAGAGGAGGAGGCGCGGCTTCTCATAGAAGAAGAACTCGGCAGACCCGTCTCTGAGATCTTCGCGAAGTATTCGCCCGCGCCTATCGCTTCAGCTTCGATAGCACAGGTTCACAACGCCTCCTTGCTGAGCGGGGAAAAGGTGGCCATCAAGGTGCAACGCCCGGGGATCGAGCAGATCATCAAGACCGACCTGGAGATCATGCTCCACCTGGCTACGCTGATGGAGAAGCATGTTCAGGAGATGGATATCTTGCACCCGGTCTCCATTGTGGAGGAGTTCGAACGTTCGATCAAGAGAGAGATCGACTTTACCATCGAGGCGGCTGCAATCGAACGCTTTGGCAGGAACTTCCAAAATGAAAGTACCATCTACGTGCCGAAGGTGTATCGCGATTACAGTACGAATAAAGTCCTGACGATGGAGTTCATCGATGGCGTGAAAGCCTCCAGCGCGGAGGCGCTTCTCGACGCGGAGCTCGATCCGAAGCTCCTCGCAAGCCGCGGGGCAGACCTCGTCCTCAAGCAGGTCTTCGAACACGGCTTCTTTCACGCTGACCCTCATCCAGGGAATATGGTGGCTCTACCAGGGAATGTCGTCTGCTTCCTCGACTTCGGGATGATGGGTGGAATCTCGTTTGGGCACCGGGAAGCCCTGAGCAACATCCTCGTTGGGGTCGTCAACCAGGACGCGGCGGGGATCACCAAAACGGTCCTTAAACTTGCGCGGAACCAGTATATCGAGGATGTCGAACAGCTAGAGTACGAGATATACGAACTGTTGGAGCAGTACTCCTACCGATCGCTCAAGAGCGTGAACATGGGGGTGATGCTGAACCAGATGGTGAGCCTGGTCGTCAAGTATCGGTTGAAGATTCCTCCCAATTTCTACTTGCTCACTAAGGCACTCGTCACGATCGAAGGAGTTGGTAGAGTACTGGACCCGGACTTCGATATGGTGACGCACACTGAGCCGTTCGCGAAGAAGCTCCTGAAAGAGCGGTTGAACCCGCTCAAGCTAACGAAGGACTTCTACCTGTCGGCGATCGATCTCAGTATCCTGCTGCGCGACCTTCCTGCGGAGGCGCGAGAGATCCTGGCCCAGATAAAGGAAGGGAGAACAAGGATCGAGTTCGAACACAAGGGGCTCGATCCGATGCTGAGGACGCACGATCAGATCAGCAATCGCCTCGTCTTTGCCATTGTCTTGGCCTCTCTGATAGTCAGTTCCTCTCTCATAGTCCTTTCGGGGATTCCTCCCTTGTGGAACGGGATCCCGATCATCGGGATCGTCGGCTTCCTTGCGTCGGGGGTCATGGGTTTTGGGCTGCTTATCTCGATCCTGCGCCACGGCAAGATGTGAAGTTTGGTGATAGTAGGTGAAAACCATGGGGACGGAGAGCCAGCTTGCCATCAATCCGAAGCAAGAAGCGGAGAGGATTTGTTCATTCATCGCTCGTGCGTTAGAAAAGCTTGGAAAGAAAGGAATAGTGATCGGGCTCTCCGGAGGAGTAGATTCGGCGGTGGTGGCCCATCTTTGTGTGCGTACCCTCACTTCAAGCAAGGTCCATGGCCTCATTCTCCCTGAACGAGA
>JAUWNS010000157.1 GCA_030612485.1 Candidatus Bipolaricaulota bacterium | reverse complement strand
TCGCGATCCGCCGCTTGATGTCCCCCTGCATCTTGTCGGTCCCCTTATGCTTAGGGATCGTAGAGAGCATCTTCTCCAGAGCGGCAAGCTTCTCCTGCGTGGTCTGCGCTGCTTGCAGCTCCTTGCGTGCCTTCAAGAAATCGGCTGTCAGATTGGCTGGCATCCTTCCTCCTTTCGGGTATTAGGGTAGCTGGAGGCGTGCAACAGCGCAACGCCCGGCCTGAACTAGCTCACTCGTTGTGTGGAATCTTGACCGTGCTCCCGCCGATGAACTCTCGCACCACTGCATCGCCCGGGATGAAGGCAAGGTCGTTCACCTGCTCAAGCGAGAGCCCCTCTACCGCCATGAATAGTTTCTCGATCCGTTGGTAGCGGATGCGGGCATCGATGAACGTCGCGTACTGATCGAGGTCATTGCGCTTCGGCCAGATTCTCTCCTCGTCAGAGAAGAACGGTTTCAACGCGGGGAGGTCGAACGGCATCCCCCCGTTCAAGACGTGATCGGCAAGCCCTTTCAATGGGATGATCGAAAACAGTTCGCCGGCACGGACATAGCGCCAGTGGAGGAGGGTCGACAGCGGCGGGTGGTTGCGGTGCTTGACATCCCGCAGCATCCGGCGCAGGAGACGAACGTCCTCGAATCTGGTCAGGTGCCGCCCAGTCCACACCATATCGTAAAGCGGTTCCATCACCTCGATCTCGTAGAGTGGATTCATCGCCTCGATGTACAAGCGGAAGATCGCAGAAGAGTCGATCCCCTCTATCATCGGTGGATAGAATCCGTGCAAGCAGTCTAGGAGCAGGATCTGGTCGGGATCGCGGTGCACCCGCTTTGTTCCAGCCCGCCGTCCCTCCTTGAAGCTATAGATCGGCTTGTCGATCGTCTCTCCGGCAAGGAGGGCACGCAGGTGTGTGTTCAGCAGCTGGATGTCAAGTGCCTCTGGCGTCTCGTAGTTCCGATCGTTGATCCAGTCGGTCGGGTGCTCGATCAGCGGCCAGAAGTAGTCATCGAGGTTGAGCATGAGGAAACGCAACCCCTGTTCTTGCAGCCGTTGCGTCAACTTAACCGTGGAGGTCGTCTTCCCCGAGGACGAAGGCCCGCTCACCCAGATCATCTTGATCTCGTCCCCGGCCTCGATCCGTGCTATCACCTTTGCAGCAGCCTCATCGAGAGATCCTTCATAGGCGGAGAGCGCATCATCGATGAGCTGCTTGATCTTGCCGCGACGCACGACCTCATTCAGCCCCTCGACCGTATCGCACCCGTGGGCGCGGTTCCACTCGATCAGAGGGTCCATCTGTTTAGGTGGATAACCATTGCGTACGAACTGTTCCTCGGTGATCGCTCCCTGACGCACCCAGTGGTGCCCCCAGCGAAAGCAGGTATAGGCATCGGCCGTGCGGGTGAACCCCGTGCTCCGCAGCACGTGAAGGACGGCATCTTGAACATCCTCCACCGTGGGGGGAAAGTTTGAGACACCGTGATGGGGATCCCCGTTCAAGACGACCACCACGAGATCGGAAAGGAAACGAGCGATCCCCTCATCTGTTCCTCCAGCAGCGAAGATTCGCTCATTGATATCCTTCTGGTAGTCCTGTTCGAATCCACCGTTGGAGTCAGCTGCACGCCGTATCGCTCGCACGATCCGTTCTTGATCGAACGTCACCAGGGCATGGTTCCGCTTCATCACCTTACCGATCTCGTTCACGACGGCCATAGTCTCAGGATTATACCGTGATTGGAGGAGGGATAGAAGGGATCACTGATTTATGGGCTCTTTGTCGTTTCGAGTAGGTAACTAAAGAGAAGGGGTCAGGTACCAAGACTCTCGCGAAGGCATAGAATTGTTTCACCACGAAGGACACGAACGAGGAGGATGAAGCGTTTGATCCCGCTCTTAAGCTTGGTGACATTGAAGTTCATCAGGAGTATGATGAGCTTGTCTTCTACCAGCAAGTCCACGCGATAGCCGCAGTCCAGGCGCACGCCTTTGTACTCCACCGGTTGCGGATGCTGCAGCTTGAACCGAATGCCATTCTTCGTGTCCTTCGTGCTCTTCGTGGTGAATTCTTTCTGACCTCCGGTCTTGCTTCGCAACCGGCATCCATCCCGTGCTAACCGACATCAGAAGTCACTGTCCACTCCTGCTTGCAGGCAGGCGAAACGACAAGGAACCAAATTCGTCTTACCCCGACGTCAATGCCGATGGGTTCGCTCCTTAAAGCGGTGGGCCATTCGGCTAATCCCCTTATTGAATAGGTAGACCAGGCCAATCCCTACAATGATGAACTCAACGAGCTTGAACATAAGTGAGAAGGCGACTGCCCCCTCTTTCCTCACCCCGACTAGCTTGAAGATACCGATCAAGCCGGCCTCGCCGGTTCCCAATCCACCGGGGGTGATCCACAGGAAGAAAGAGAGCATGATGTTGAGAGTGAATAAGAGTGAGAGCTGGGTGAAGTCGAACGTCTGATTGGATGAGAAGTGAAAGAAAACCTGCGGCCGCATGTATACGAGGAAGTTTGACAGAAGCTGGACCAGGAAGGCAAGGAGTGTACCCTTCCAGTGGCGGGTGAACGCCTCGTAGATCTCATCCTCGGTCTCAGCGACATGATTCGCAGCACGTTCGATCCCATTACGCCAGCGGTGAAACGGGTGTCTCAGCAGGCGGATCAATCGGCTTATCCACTTGTAGTTGCCGGCGAAGTTTATGAGGCCAATTACGATCCAGAACGCGATGAAGGCGACTCCGATAACGACGACACGTCTCTCGCCCATTGCGACTTGCGGGGATACAAGAGCATAGAAAACCCCAATAAAGATGAACGCGATCAGGCTTAAGGCCCCTAGGAATCGGTCAACCACAACGGTGGCAAAGATGCGAGTGGTAGGAGCCGAAGTTTGGCTGGCCACCATCAGCGCACGCACTGGCTCCCCGCCGAAGTAGAGCGTAGGAGTGACGTAGCTGACTGCGAACCCGCTCAATCGTGCCCCAACGATGCGCCGAAGAGGGAGTTTAATCCCGTAGGAGATGAGGATGATCCACCAACTCACGATCCAGGTGAGCGCGGTGAGCAACACGTTTCCGATTACTGCAATGATCCCTACGGCCCCCAGGGCGTGTACCTGCGCAAGGATGCTACGCCAGCCAACGTAGTAAAGAACAATACCAAGCAAAACGAGTCCGGCTGCGATGGAGAGCACAGAGCTCAGCCTCTTCCTACCTGGTTTATTCATGAAGGAATACTAGCATGGGATTCATAGATGGTTCAAGTCTAGCTGAGATATCCGAGCTGCTTCAGGCGTTGCCGCAGCTCCTCATCCTCTGCTCCGCTCTCCTCTCGATTAGCCGGGTCTCTCCGGAATGGTTCCCGCTCGATCCATTGTGGGGCTTGCCCTGCCCACTGTTCGGTGAACGCCTCCTCCCAAATCCTCCCGTCCATATAGGTAGGGATCGGGCAATCTATGAGGTAAAGGAGATTCGCAGCGAGGTCGGTAAGGGTTGCTCCACGCAGAATGTGATTACGGTTGAAGGGGTCCCCAACGGCGATAAGTATCCCCTCCATGCGGTGGTGCGCGCGGAGGAGAGGGCGATCGAAGAGCCTGTTGGAGTAGAACCCCGATGCTCCGCTACCTACTGTGCGTAGGTCCAGCGGAAGGAAGAGGATATCGGGGGCCTGGTCGAGCCGCTCCCCATGGTAGATCTCCTCGCTGCGGAAAGCTTGACCTAGCAGAGGCTCCTTGCTATGCGGGTTCACAACTGTCCGTAGCCTCTCGATCAGTTCGTCGGTCAGCCGACCCTTCTCGCTTTCAGTGACGATCCCCTCAGGCTCACGCCCGCGCAGGTTCAGGCGGATGTGCCCGATATCGGCGTGGGAATAGGCGCGTGTTCGCGACCAATCGATATCGTCAAGGGAGAGGAAGAGGGCGGAGATCGCACGCGCGAGCCAGCCTTCGCCTACTGTATCGAAGAACGAGCGGACGAGCCCTAGCCTATAGGCGAGGGGGTAAAGGAGGATGCCAAGGCGCATAAGGCGCTTTTGTGTGAACCCGAGACGGAAAGCGATGCGTTTGAAGCGGGTGGCCGATCCTCTTTTTAGGTGGAGGTACCCTGACCGAAGGAGCCAGGTGTTGATCGAGAAGGTGTACTCCTCCGGACCCATCCCGTGATCGGAGAGGAGTAGTACACTCGCCTCCATCGCCTGTGCAATCTCGACTAATTCCCCAACCTGTCGATCGACCTCCTGGAAGACGGTGAGGAGGGGATCGAACCCGTTCTTCTCGACGCCCCAGAGATCATGCTGAACCTTGTCGGTTGCCTGAAAGTGGAGCATCGCCAGATCCCAGTCGGTTCGGCGCAGGAAATGCTTCGCCGCTTCCGCCCGTCCCTTTACGCTCGTCAGGAGCTCCGTCGTCTTCGCTTTTGTGGTGAATCGGTGGGCGCACTCCGGAAAAAAACGGTAATCTGGCGCAACGCGACGAAGCTCGGCGTAGGTCTCCGGAGGGGAGGTCGGTGTGGGGTCGCTCTCCGGGGTCAACATCCCAGGGATAATCACCCCGTTGACCTTTCGAGGCGGGTAGCTCAAGGGGAGCCCGATACTCAATACCTTTCTCCCGTTCTCACTTGCAATCTCCCACACGGTGGGATAGGGGATGTCATCCCCGTTGACAACCGAGATGGAATAACTCCCTTGCCGGGGTTTTGTCCATCCGGAGATTCCGTGCTTCCCGGGGTTGACCCCGGTTTGGAAGCTTGCCCACGCCGGCCCGGTCAGCGGGGGGATAGTACTCTGTAACGTTCCATGTGTTCCGTTTTCGAAGAGTCGTGCCAGGTGCGGGAGCTTACCATCCTTAAGCCACGGATCGATTAGCGGAAATCCCGCTCCATCTAGACCGATGACGAGGATCCTTCGGTGCATCACAGGATCTCCCGGTAGGCAGCGAGGAGGTCTTCTCCAACTTGGGACAGCGAGTGCCCCTGCACGACGTAGGATCCTCCACGGTTCCTGCTTTCCCGGCTATCTAACAGCGCACTGATAGCGGTGGCAAACTCCTCGGGCGTCTCCCCCATCGCACAATCCGTTCCCTCGTGGAGCCACCCACGGTAGATTGGAAGGCGGCGTACGACAAGGGGGAGACCGGTCGCGGCGGCCTCCAGGATCACCAGTCCGAGCGACTCCCCGTGGGAGGGGAAGAGGAAAATATCAGACCCGCTGTAGGCTGCACCAACATCATTGATGAATCCGGTGAAGCGGACGTTCTTTGGACGATGCTTGAGGAGGCGCTCGAAGCGAGGACTGTAGAAGAGAAGTCGATTGACCCTCGCCCCAACCAAGATGAACGAGACGCTCGGGAGAAGGCGAGCAACGGCGAAAAAATCCTCGACACCCTTACGGGGGATCACCTGTCCCGTGCAGAGAACCGTGGGGCGATCGAGGCCGTACTCACGCCGGAAAGAATCCCGCTTCTCTTCATCATAACGGAAGCGATCAACATCGACCCCGCTTGAGACCACGTGGATCGGCCGTCCGT
>JAUWNS010000203.1 GCA_030612485.1 Candidatus Bipolaricaulota bacterium | reverse complement strand
GCCCGCGTAGTTGCCAAGAGATTCGCTCCCCCCGTCAAGAGAGGGAAGCAAAAAATCAGGGGCTGGCTCGCCAACGATGGGGAAATTGCTCGTCGCGATCAGCCTCTGTTTCTCGGTAAGACTATCGAAGTATTCCCACTGCGTGTAGCCAAAGAAGAGGACCAACGCGGCAATCCCGATCAAAGCGAGTGTCTTCATCATGATGCCGTAAAGGATACGCGGCGAGGCGAGGGGTGCAAGCTTTTGTGATATCCGTCACATTTGGTACAATGCGATCATGAAAAAAATACTGTTTCTACTGCCAATCGGAATTCTGCTCCTCGCCCTTACCGGATGCTGCATCGGCGGCGTCTGCTTCTAAAAACGTTATCGGGATAGGGTGCCTCACCATTGCGTCGTGGCGCACTCGATCCCCAACGCTTGCAGAAGATCGTCAATCCCACGGTGGTGTTGCGCGTCGGTGAGGATTGCCGTCCCATGAGGGTTTATCCGGGAGTAATCCTCCACGATTCGCTGCGCGTCGACCCCAATCGCATCGACGAGGTCAATCTTGTTGATGACCAAAATGTCGGTCTGTGCGAAGATATCCGGGTGTTTGCGGACCGTCGCCTCCCCCTCGGTGACTGAGACGACCACTATGTCGATCTTCGCGCCCAGGGGGTGATCGGCCGGGGTCACGAGTCCTCCCGCGTTCTCGATAAAGAGAAGGTCGATCTCCGCAAGGGGGAGAGAGGCCAATGCCTCATGAACCTCCTGTGGTTCTAGGTAGGAGGGGTTCTCTCCGTTCAACGGGACCGAGCGCACCCCGTGTGCTAGGAACCGTTGGTGATCCTCGTCTCCCACTGCATCACCGGCAACAGTCGCGATTGCAAGGCCGCAAGGCGCAATCCGATCGATAATTCTCTCGATCAAAAGAGTCTTTCCACTCCCGATTGTCCCCATCACAGAGATCGCCCGTACCCCGCTCTCCTTCAGCAGGTGGTAGTTCGTCTCTGCCCGCTCCAGCTCCTGGGCGAGGATCCCCTCGTCGATCTCGCTCATCGTTCCTCCTTAAGCGCAAAAAGATGATAGAAGGTAGCGAGATCCCTTGCAAACCATGATCGCTCGCTCATTCTTCCTCTCCTTTTTTACGACGGGCGCGGTGCCATCCGATGTAGAGTAGGACGATCACCCCCAGGACGAGGCCGATGTAGAGCGTGTATTTGTGGAGGACCTGGGCGACCTGCTCTTGGTTGTTTCCGACGAGGTAGCCGAGGAAGGCGAGAACGGTTACCCACATCCCCGCACCGAGAGCGGTGAAGAGACAGAACCGCCCGAGGTGCATCCGCGCCAAACCCGCCGGAAGAGAGATGTACTGCCGCAGCCCCGGTATGAGGCGCCCAACAAACGTACTGATCTCGCCGTGTCGCTGCAGGAACCCCTCAGCCCTCCCGTAGGCACGTGGGGTGAGGCCGACATAACGCCCGAATTTAAGGACTAAAGGCCGGCCGAGGATTCGCGAGATCCAGTAGTTGAAGAGCGCCCCCAAGAGGGAACCGACCGTCCCCAAGAGGATGACCGCCCAGAGTTGCATCGTCCCTTGGCTCGCTAGATACCCCGCCGGAGGGATGATCACCTCGCTCGGGAAAGGGAAGAACGAGCTTTCGAGGAACATCGCCGCTACAACGCCAAAGTACCCCATCCGATCGACCACACTGACGATTGTTGCAACAATTTGACCCATCTTCCTCCCTGTGCACAGGCCTCCCCGGAAATGCACCTTTCCGATAAGGATCCTCATCCTCTTTGTTCAAGTCAAATAAAGAGGCTCCTCACTATTTCGAGTGGGTAGCTGAAGATACGGTACGTAACAAAGTACCTCTCGCGAAATCGCGAAACAGTGATGCGTAATGAGTCAAGGGTAATGAGAAAGAGCAAAAGTATTTTCTCGCAAAGACGCAGAGAACAGCAGGAAGAGGGGAAAAGAACAAGGATCAAAGGCATGTCTTAGCGATCTTGGCGTCTTGAGTGAGTGCAACGAACGGGCGAGAGGAAAAGCTTGTGTCTCTCGCAAAGACGCAAAGATCGCCAAGGAAAGCGTTACATAGGGAAAAGAGCTAGAACCGAAATTATGAACCTGTTCTGGCACGCCTTAACTGTGGGAGGGAGAGGAGACGAGCCATTCCTCGGCATTCCCCAGCATCTCCTCGACCTTGGAATAGAACCTGCCCACGTGAACGCCATCGACCAGGGCATGATGCACTTGCACATTAAGCGGAAGCATGATGCGCCCGGCGACGTCCCGATACTTGCCCCATGCGATTCTGGGAATCGAATCCGGCGCGTGCGTAGGGGCTGCATGCATAACGCCGGTGAAGGAAATTCCTGGAATGGCCGTTAGGAAAAGGGAATCGTCTCGGTCAGGTAGGTCGTACATTGAAGCAGCCATTCGTGCTCGTTCGATGCGTTTCGGAGCGTCCTTGGAGAACTCCGAAAAATCGTGCGCGAACGGGAAAACGCAGAACCGAAACGCGTCTTCATCGTTAAGCACGATGATCGACGGATGAACGGTGTCGAACTCGATCACATCGTCTCCGCGAATACGTTGCCGGAATTCAGGAACGGCATTGGCCGCTACCGCGATTGCATAGACCAACCCGATGGTGAACCGCCCGCCCTTGGGTAAGGCCTGACGATAGTTCGTGATATCGACATCGGCCGTGATGCTGAAATAGGGGAAACCGAAGTTCTTGAACAACTCAAATTGCTCGAACCGCGGCCAACTGGCCTGATCGATGACTCGGAAGCTTCCTTCGCCCTGCATACCCCTATCTTAGCTTACGGCGCGATCCGCGGCTACTGCGCAGCCTTCACGACAAACTCACAGCGAACCCATACCGTATCCATCGTTTGACGATACAATGGGGAATGGAGGATTGACTATATTGAAACGTCGCACAAAATGGATTATCGGGCTGGCTACCGGAATTCCCATCGTTCTGATCGGGAGCATTGTCCTCGTGTTGCTGTTGACATCACCAAACCCGGATGTAGAGTTGGCTTCGATCGAGAGCAAGGAACTTCCCGATGCCTGGCTTCAAGATGTTCCCGAAGATCCCATAGATCTAGAGCCCGACACAGAAGACCCTGTTCCAGAGGAAGAAGCAGAACCGCCCCTTGCTGATCTCGGATTGCCCATCAGCGGCACGCTGGTCATGCAGGGGGGTGAGCGCCCGTTTGGAGAAGAGACGTTCCAGATAGCCATTGAAGAAGATCGTGTCATTCTTAGGGCAAACGGCAAATTCTGGTTCAAAGCTCTCATCGCCACGATTACAATTACGTTTGATCAGACCCTGATGCTGGATTCCGATCTGCGCCCCCTCATGCTTTCGTCAACTTTCGATGCTCCGCTGGGATTCGGTCGATCCGTGCAAGCCGAATTCGAAGATGCCCGCGCCATCGTTCAATCAGGAGATGACGTCAGCGAATACACCGTGGCGCTGGATCAAGCCTTTGTGCTTGGTACCTTCAGCACTTATGCGGTCGTTCCCTTGCTCTATGAGCTTCGACAGTCCGAAGGAGTCGTCAGCTTCGATGTCCTGGTGTTCGGAGGCCCTCCTAATCGGGGTGAAGAGGCTGTGTATGATGGGCTTCCCGAAATGCGGGTGGAGAAGATCGAAGACGGCGTCATTCGTTTTGACGACCAGGTGCTGACTGTCTCACGGTATCTCCTTTCCGGAGACATGGGATCCATGACGCTCTATGCCCGCGGCGTCGAATTGCTCGGGCTTTTTGCCGGGGACGACGAGAAATCGTTGTTCGTCTATCGCGCCGACTACTTCGAGGATGGCTTTGAGATTGTGGAGGGGGGTACCTGATGCCACTTCTGGCCCCTTCGGCCACCAAGTAGGTCAAAGGGTTTCCTGAAGTTGGGATCGAGGTTTTCACCCGCCATCGAAAGATCCTGGGTGACTGTGTCTAGCGTGACTTTCCTAGTTACATTTTTGAGTTATTCACAAAGCCTGTAGAAATCACGGTTTTCGTCCAGTGCTGACCTATGACCTAAAGAGCTCGGTAGTCCTTGAGGCCCAGCAACCGGTAGAGCCTCTTCTGGAGGCT
>JAUWNS010000235.1 GCA_030612485.1 Candidatus Bipolaricaulota bacterium | reverse complement strand
ACGGTGTAAAACTGAAGTAAGGCTTACTGGAGAGCCGGATGAACGGAAACGTTCACGTCCGGTTCGGAGGGGGGCGGTTGGAAAAGTGCTGTAAGCGTAAGCGACAGTAACTCGCTGGCCGCCTACCCTACCGCGATGGCGCACACGGTAGACTCATGAGAGATGACTTCAGTCAAGCTGCAAAGAGAATAATTGCTGAGCGTGTCGGATATCGTTGTTCGAATCCTGGATGCCAAGCTCTCACCAGTGGCCCACAGAATGACGTGACCAAATTCTTGAACGTCGGAGTGGCAGCTCATATAACAGCTGCATCTCCTGGTGGACCTCGGTATGATCCAACGCTTTCACAAGAGACTCGCAAACACCCAGACAACGGGATTTGGCTATGTCAGAATTGTGCGAAGCTGGTGGACAACGATCCGTCAAGGTTCCCTGTGAGCAATCTGTACGAATGGAAGCGTCATGCTGAGGCCGAAGCACTTGCCTTAATAGGCAAGACGAAGCAGGCGCGTGTGGTAACGGAGGCAGCCGCAGAAGAATCCTCCGAAGCGGAGATCAGGCGGAATCTAGCGCTCAAGGGACGAATGCGGAAGGATTTTCTGAAATCCTCTGTTCCATACCGCTCTGGTTCGCTTCCTCGTCCCTACGAGAAGTTTGCATACGGAGAAGTCATTGTGCATTCGGTGGATGATTCTGTGTATCCCGAGATTGACGAGTCTCCAGAAATAAGTAGATGGTTCAAGGTTGAGCTTTGGGATTTCTATTTCAATGGCTTGGAAGTGGTTCTCAATATCGTCTACGGAATCGTTGATGAAGATGGCCGTTGGTCTCTCTTTGAATACGGTAAGGAGTTTGACGAGGCAAAGTGTCGCGGAATCAGCATGTGGCAGATCGGGCGGATTCCATGGCGAAACATCGCCGAGTACGATTTGGTGGGGGATGAGTACTACCCAATTCCACACCTGTATTGCCGTTTCGCTAACGATGGCATGCCATATGAGGTGATCGTGTACAGAGTCGTTGACGATCGATACGATTGGCCGCTTAAACCCGAAGATCAGTTCGAATACGAGCATGAAGGGTAACACCTAAAGCCTGAAAATGGCGCTACTCGCTGGACGATGGAGTAGCTGCTTGGGGCACAATCCAGTGGTGGCTGACTTCGATGCTGTTAGGTGATACGGAGAAGTGTGTGCCTAAGTTATGGTCGGCGAGGGAGTCACTTCCCTCGCCGCCACTACCAAACCGGACGTGAGACTTTCACCTCATCCGGCTTTTGAGCACCGGGGCCTTTGTCATGGGCACTACCACCGCGAGTACTCGTGGCGGGGCTGGCGGTGATTACTCGACCGCGTTCGCTTGGTCAATGCACCTTAAGAGATAGATACCCTTTGCGGGAATCCGGCTTTCAGTACGTCCACGGGCACAAAGTGCACGCCGACGCCTGCCATAAAGCTCGATCTCTCTTGGCACCCTTACCTTCCCTGGCACCCGGCCCACATCCCTCTGCTGAGAGCGAAGCGGCACGACGACGTCCTGGGCGGCCAATGCCTGCAGGTCACGACTGATGGTGCGCAGACCGCAGTTGAAGATGCGAAAGGCCAGATTCTCGGCGGTCAACAGTGCATCCTGATCCAGCGCCTCGTGGGCCATGCGCTCGATCTGCCGCTGGCGCAGGGCGACCGTGCCCTTGGGCCCCTTCTGGGAGAGACGGTAGCGATGATCTTCCTCGCCCGCGTAGAGGGTCAAGACCACCGGCACCATCTTGCATTTCGACAGGGGCTTGTGTCCCGGCTCGTCGGCCGATACAGCCGTCATGGCCAACTGGCCGGACTGGATTGCTTCCGGCTGAGAGAGCCAGGGGAAGTAGACTTCCTTGACCAGGCAAGTGAGGGCCTCGGCCTCGAACTGGGAGCAGACTAGCCCTTCTTTGACCCGCATGGTGAAGACCTGGTCGAGGGTCTTAACGGTCAAGCGATTCAGTTGTTCACGTTCCGGTTGTCGTTTCATTTGGCAGTCCTCCTGTCTGATCGGGGGATAATCCCCTTGATTCTACAGGTACCTGCCATATGGCACAGCTATAGTTAGCTGTCGCCTAGAGAGAGGCTTAGAACCTAATGTATCCATCAGAATTCGCTTCCTTGTTCCCCCCGTTTCCGAAGAAGAACAAGGTATTCGTCGCGATGGCATTTGAAGATCGATTTGATGCTCGATGGAACGATGTCATCGCTCCTGCCATTAGTTCGGTAATGGTAGACGGCGAGAGTCTAGAACCGTTCCGATCGGATACCCGCTATGTGAGCGATTCGGTTCTAACCGAGATTCTGGAAGGAATCACTACCCATCTCCTCGTTTTTGCAGACATCACGACGATCGGCTCTATGGATGGAAGGCCGGTTCGGAATGGCAATGTCATGTACGAAGTTGGCCTTGCTCACGCCTTAAGGCTCCCCGAGGAAGTGCTCCTGTACCGATCTGATCATGAGAGGCTGCTATTCGATGTGGCCAATGTCAGGGTCAATCACTACGAGCCAGACATCGATGCAAAATCGGCACGCGAAAGCATTGCGAACGCAATCGCGAATTCAATTAACGAGCTTGATCTAAAGCGTCACTTGGCCGTCAGGAGTGCTGCGAAGAGTCTCGACTATGAAGGTTGGACCATTCTAGGTCAGGCCGCTGCCGAGGGTGGAATCCATCATCCACGGACTAGGACTATGGGCAACGTTCTCGCGGCAAGCACAAAATCCCCTGCTATCAGAGGACTGCTATCGATGGGAGCACTTCAGACTTCGTACCTGAAGCTGACGCCCGAGTTGCTCTCCGGAGGCGACGACACGGAAGCTGAGCAATTACTGCGGTACGAAGTGACACCGTATGGAAGAGCAATCCTAGAGTATGCAGCCGAAGAAATGGGACTCACTGTCACAGGAGAATTGGAGGGTCCTTGAGGAGCGATTCAGACGAAACGCTGCTAAGGAGAATCCTCGCGCCAGCTAACCAATCGCTGGAGCGGACCGGCTATCGAGCGGCAAATTCGGAAGCGCCTGGCCTGCCAAGGCTCTGAGGAATGTGAGATCCGGAGCCTAAGCCGCTGGCCGCTCAGCTCGAATCGTTGGTGCGCCAAGCGAACTTGGCGTTTCTTGCAGGGTGAAAGTCCCTGTTGGGTAAGGGCTAACCACCCACCCATACCGAGTGTTGCAGTTGTTAGGAAGGTTGTTCAGGAGGTAAAGCAGAACAAAACCGAACGAAGC
>JAUWNS010000036.1 GCA_030612485.1 Candidatus Bipolaricaulota bacterium | reverse complement strand
CGCCTCCTACACCGCGATCATCCTCACGATGGAACCCATCTTCGCCGGACTGTTCGGCTTCCTCCTCCTTGGGGAGACGCTCAGCATCCTTCAGTTGATGGGTGGGGGGATGATCCTGGTTGGAATGGGGATTCCCTCGTTTCTTGTACGGGGAGTACCCTCCTCAGGGTGATAGTTTGTCTTCCTTTTATTCGAAAGGATATAATGGGGCGTGGTGGAAAACTATGACTAGGATGCCTGATTATCTGACCGCGTCACGGGGAGTCATTGCCGTGATCATCGTGGCCCTCGGGTTTGCTGGGCCGGAGGCGTTGGAGCGGGTGATCCTCCTCACGCTCCTAGGTTGGACCACGGATATCCTTGACGGCCGGCTCGCGCGTCGTTACAACAAAGGGGCGACGTGGGTCGGCGAGCGCGAGTTCGTCTTCGATATGGTTATGGTCTTCGCAGGACTCTGCTACCTGGTGATGGCGGGGTTCATCCCGGTGATCCCAGCGGGGATCTACGTGGCTGTGACGGCGATCTGTATTGCGTACTTCCGATCAAAGTCGATTACCATGTCATTCGCCTTCCCCGTGGTCGCTGTCCCCCTTATCGTCGCATACTTCAACGCTCCGCGCGCAGCGTGGATGTACGCCATCTGGATCGTGCTCGCCTTGATATTTGACTGGCGCCGGTTTAAGGGTGTCGTCCTCGAGTTCCTCTATAACCTCAAGGTGCTGCAGAAGCGCTAGAGGAGGCGCGCGGCCTGCTTCCTCCCCAGGTGTGAGTAGGCTCGTTCAGTTGCGATTCGTCCCTGCGGTGTGCGCTTGATGAATCCCTCCTGTAACAGGTAGGGTTCGACCATATCGGTGATCGTGTCCTTCTCCTCGGAGAGGGCGGCGGAGAGTGTATCGAGTCCGACTGGCCCCCCGTCGAACGTGAGGATGATCGCTCTGAGGAGCGCGCGGTCGAGCTCGTCGAGACCGGCTTCGTCGATCTTCAGCAACGCAAGGGACTCCTTCGTCGTTGTGAGGTCGACCCGCCCATCTCCCTTGACCTGAGCGTAGTCGCGCGTGCGGCGCAAGAGGCGGTTGGCAATGCGGGGTGTTCCCCGGGCTCGTTTGGCCAGTTCCTCAGCGCCGTCCGGAGAGACAGCGATCCCCAAGAGCTTACCAGTACGGATGATGATCGAGCAGAGGTCCCCCAACGCGTAAAAGTTGAGCCGAAATCCGACCTCGAACCGGTCGCGCATCGGAGCCGAGATCAGGCCGGCGCGGGTAGTCGCCCCGATCAGGGTGAACGGTGGGAGATCGATCCGCAACGACTGGGCGTTCGGCCCTTCACCAAGGATGATATCGATCTTGTAGTCCTCCATCGCCGGGTAGAGTATCTCCTCGACGTTGCGTCGCAGGCGATGGATCTCATCGATGAAGAAGATGTCATGCGGTTTCAGATTGGTGAGGATCGACGCCAGGTCGCCCGCCTTCTCGATTGCTGGGCCGGAGCTTGTGCGGATGCTGACACCCATCTCGTTGGCGATGATCTGGGCAAGGGTTGTCTTCCCCAATCCGGGCGGGCCGTGTAGGAGGACGTGGTCGAGCGGCTCGCTTCGCCCCTGTGCGGCCGTGATGTAGATCTTCAGTTTCTCCTTGATCTCATCCTGACCGACGAAGTCATCGAGCCGCGTCGGGCGCAGCGTGGTAAGGGAGGTCTCATCCAGTTGAAGGTCGCTTGGCCGCTCGATCGTCATCTTGGAAAGGATTGTACCGGACGGTGAACGAGCGGTTCAACTGGACAGTTACAACTGGACAGTTGCAACTGGAGTTAGGAATCGGCTTTCACCCGATCAGTGACCGTCTCTCCGTGGGGCCGCACCTTGTGGCTGATCGCTGACTACCAACGGGTATTTGTGTTACCATCACCATACCATGAAGACAAGGGGAAAGCGTGGTACGGTGATCACCGTAGGGACGTTCGATGGAGTGCACCGTGGGCACCAGGAGATCCTGAGGCGGGTGGATGAGATCGCCCGTGCCGAGGGGTTGGAACGGGTCGCCTACACGTTCGTCTTCCCGCCGCGATTCGTCCTTGTAGGAAGCGAGTCGGGGCTCCTTCTCCCTGAGGAGGTGAAGGTGAAGCTCCTCGAACGCTCTGTCGATCGGGTTATTCGTGCGGACTTTCATGAGGTTGGCGTGGTCGAGGCGGAGCGATTCGCGCGCGAGGTTCTGATCGAACGGCTCGCTGCGCGGACGGTCGTCGTCGGGGATCGGTTCCACTTCGGTCGGGATCGGGAGGGTGATGTCGATCTCCTGCGGCGAATCGGTGAGGAAGAAGGCGTCTCGATCGTTTCCCTTCCCCCGCTGGTGGTCGATCAAGTTGCTGTGAGTAGCACTAGGATCCGTTCGCTGCTTCGCCAGGGGATGATCGACGACGCGACGACCCTTCTCGGGCGTCCGCCGCTCCTCTTCGGTAGAGTCGTGCACGGGGACCGCATCGGTCGCCAGATTGGATACCCCACTGCGAACCTGGCACTCGATCCGCACCTCCTGCGACCTGCGACCGGGGTCTACCTTGTGCACGCCTTCTTCCGCGGTGAGGGAGGGGCGGGGATGATGTATATTGGGGATCGTCCCACCGTCGGTGGGGACGAGATGCGGTGCGAGGTTCACCTGTTCTCTCCCCCGCTCGGCGAACTCTACGGCGAACATATGGAGGTCCATCTCCTTCACAGGCTCCGGGAAGATCGATGTTTCTCCTCCCTTTCGGGCCTGCGCCTCCAGATCGATCGGGACGCAAAGCGTGCTCGTGCACTCTTTCCCTCGTGTAATGGGCCACAGCACCCAATTCTTGCTTGAAAATCGCTGTATTCCGGTTTATCATTACTTCTTAGGATGATCACACTGGGAGTGGATACTTCCGTCCCGCTAGGAGGGGTGGCGCTGTGGAGGGACGGAGAGGGAGTGGCGGAGATGATGATGGAATCTCCGCTTTCTCATGCCGAAGAACTTATTCCTTTGATCTTGCGTCTCCTCGAACAGTGCGGTTTAGAGCGAGATGAGATCGGCCTTGTCAGTGTAAACGTGGGGCCTGGATCGTTCACTGGTTTGCGGATCGGCCTTGCGAGTGCGAAGGGGTTCTGCCAGGCGCTGGGGATTCCACTGGTGGGGATCGATGGAACGTTCGCCTACCGAGCGCGTCTCGATGCAAAAGAGAGGGTCTGCGTCCTGTTGCGAAATCGGCGCGATCTCTTATATGCGCGGTGGTTCGTGGGGATGAAACCGCGGGGGGAGACCGTGGTCCTCCCGGCGGCAAGGGCCTGGGAGAAGCTCGTGAGTGAGAGGAAGGATGTCATGATTATTGGGGATGGAGCCCTTGCAGTGCACGATCTCCTTGGAGAGGCTCCGTGGGTAAAACTGGCTTCGGCAGAGATGCACGTTCCTTCCCCAATGTGGATTGCCCGATTGGGCGAAGAGGGTGACCGAAAGGATCGACTCTATGATCTTGAGCCTGCTTACGTTGAGCCGATCCTTTTCAAGACGAATAATACCAAGAAGACGAGGTGAGTTAGAGATGTCGCGAATCTGTGAGATCTGTGGGAAACGGCCTGTGGCCGGGAATCAAGTGAGCCATTCGCAACGACATACACGGCGGATGCGCGTCCCGAACATTCAACGGGTGCACGCCTATGTGGATGGGAAGAAGGTTCGAATCAATGCCTGTACGCGGTGTATCAAATCCGGACGGGTGACGAAGGTCGGCTAATCAAGGCTTCTTTTGAATACTCTTTTGCGGTATGGGTTGGGCCCATTGGACCGTGTCACTTAAAGTCGGCGCAATAGTCTCGGGAACGATAGTTGAGGTGACCGAAGAGGGGATTGTTGTCTCTCTCCCTAAGGGCGGCGGCGGTTTGATCCCTCCCTCGTTATCTTTGCCCGTTGACAGACTCAAGAGCGAGTTTCGCCCCGGTGGAACAGTATTGGTGTCCATCGTCTCCCAGGGCGAAGGGGGTTGGGCCACGCTGGCGTTTGCCACTCCGCAAGAGAGCGACGGGGCGCACGCGTTCGACCAAGAATTTCACCGCCTAAACCACGCTTTGACCAACTGTTCCTCCCCGCAAAGACCTGCACCGAGTGACGAACCCTCGGTGGAGAAGCAGATCGAGGAATGGACCGCTCAGGTGAAGGAGGGACTCTCCCGCCTGCGTAAGCACCGCGGCAGACGCTTGAACGAGGAGTTCTACAGCGCGAAAAATGGATAGATGGAGGTCTTCATGCCAAGAGGGACGGTCGTGATCGATAAGGATCGTTGTAAGGGATGTGGGCTCTGCATAGTTACCTGTCTCAATCAGGTCCTTGCCTTCTCCGGAGACTTGAACAAGAGCGGCTATAACGTTGTTTACATGGAACATCCTGAGGCGTGTGTCGGTTGCGCCTTCTGCGCACAGACCTGTCCGGATATCGCCATCGAGGTCTATCGGGAGAAGGTTCCTGCTTAAGGAGGGATGATGGGGAAGAAGATGCTGTTGCGAGGGAACGAGGTGATCGCTGAGGCGGCGATTCGCGCGGGTTGCCAGTGTTACTTTGCCTATCCGATCACTCCTCAAGCTGAGCTGTTGGAGCACATGGCGAAGAACATGCCCCGGCTCGGGCGAACGTTCGTTCAGGCTGAGAGCGAGCTTGCCGCGATTAACATGGTCTATGGGGCTGCCTCGGTCGGGGTACGCACGATGACCTCCTCCTCCTCGCCGGGGATCAGCCTGAAGCAGGAGGGGATCTCCTACCTCGCCGGGTCGAGCCTCCCCGCGGTGATAGTTAATGTCGTCCGCGGTGGACCAGGGCTGGGGGACATCGCTCCCTCTCAGTGTGATTACTTTCAGGCGACGAAGGGAGGTGGCCACGGGGACTATCACATGATCGTCCTTGCGCCGTCGACCGTCCCCGAGGCCGGTGAGCTGACGATGCTTGCCTTCGACCTTGCCGATCGATACCGCACCCCGGTGATGCTCCTCGCCGATGGGCTACTCGGGCAGATGATGGAACCGGTGGAACTTCCTGAGCCGATCGATGTCGCCTCTCTCCCGAAGAAGAAGTGGGCAACGACCGGCGCGAAGGGGCGCAATCCGAACATCATCCTCAGCTTCGATCTTGACCCGGAGGTTCTCAAGCAAATGAACCTTGATCTGCAAGCGCGCTACCGTGAGATTGAAGAGAACGAGGTGCGCTACGAGGAGTACGAGACCAAGGATGCAGAGATCGTCATCGCCGCCCACGGGACGGTCGCACGAATTGCCAAGACCGTCGTCCGCATGGCGCGAGCCGAAGGGATCAAGCTTGGCCTCTTCCGACCGGTCACAGTCTGGCCGTTCCCGTATCAGCCGCTCAAGAAACTATCGGAGCGGGTGAAGACCGTTCTCACCGTGGAGATGAGTGCCGGACAGATGTGGGAGGACGTGCGCTTGGCAATCGCCGAACGTGCAGCAACCCCATTCTACGGGGAGATGGGCGGTGTGGTGCCGACCCCGCGGGGGATCCTAAGCGAGGTGAAGAAACATGCCGGTTAACGTGGAGAATATGGTAAAGGTCTTCTCAAGACCGAAGAGCCTCACCGATGCTCGGTCGACTTATTGCCCCGGGTGTCAACACGGGATCCTCACGCGGATTATCGGCCAGACTATCGACGAATTGGGTATTGCCGAACGAACGATCATAATAGCTCCGGTCGGATGCGCTGTCTTTGCCTACCTCTGGTACCGTTGTGATTCGATCCAGGCCGCCCACGGCCGTGCGAGCGCGGTCGCGACCGGGGTGAAGCGGGCCGATCCGAGCCTGGTCGTTCTTTCTTACCAGGGGGACGGTGACTTTGCCAGTATCGGGACCGCCGAGTCGATCCACGCTGCGAACCGCGGGGAGAACATCACCGTCATCTTCGTGAACAACCAGGTCTATGGGATGACCGGCGGCGAGATGGCCCCAACGTCCTTGGTGGGACAGAAGACGACGACAACCCCGAACGGGCGTGACCCCGCGCAGGCTGGCTACCCGATCCGCTTCTCAGAGATGATTGCCCAGCTCGATGCACCGGTCTACGTCACAAGGCAGGCGCTCTACGACACGAAGCGGATCATGGATACTCAGAAGGCGATCAAGAAGGCGTTCACCAATCAGGTGGAAGGGAAGGGATACTCGCTCGTCGAGGTCCTCTCCACCTGCCCGACGAACTGGCATATGACGCCTGTGGATGCAAGCAAACACGTTGCCGAGGTAGTCACCAAGGTCTTCCCGCTCGGGGATCTCGTGGATAGGGGGTAGGAATGGAACAGTCAGTGATCATTGCAGGGTTCGGCGGACAGGGAGTGATCCTCGCGGGGAAGATCCTCGCTCAAGCGGGGATGGATCACGGTCTGGGGGTGACCTGGCTTCCCTCCTATGGCCCGGAGATGCGAGGAGGGACGGCGAATTGCACCGTCGTCCTATCGGAAGAAAGCGAGGTCGGTTCCCCGATAGTCGATGAGCCGACCGGCCTTATTGCCATGAACCTTCCCTCTCTCGATAAGTTCGAGCCGATCGTAGCCAAAGGGGGGGCGATCCTCATCAACGACTCCCTCATCGATCGCAAAGTCGAACGGAAGGATGTGAATTCCTTCTCCGTTCCACTGAACGAGCTAGGCGAGAAAGTGGGAAACCTTCGAGCGATTAACATGATCGCTCTTGGAGCATACGTTAAAGCGTCGGGGATCGTCCCGCTCGCCGTGGTGAAGGGAGCGATGCGGGATATGCTCGAGAAGAGCGGCAAGGGGAAGTTCATTCCCCTAAACGAGAAGGCGCTCGAAGAGGGGTATAACGCTGTCTAAGGCTGTAGGTTGGCCCTTGGGATCCAAAGAGTAGACCCTGTCTTCTTCGAGCCGATTTGCCACGAAACCGCAAGTAAAGGATGGGTCTGCAGTGTAGAAGCTTGGGCCTCAATAACCTCAGTCTACTGGGTACCGATCGATCTGTTATGAGAGTTCTCCGAATGCACGATCGAGTCGTCTGAAGGCGCGTAACTCCTCGGTCTTGTTCAGCTTGGCACGGCGGATCGCCCGCCCCAGGAGGTCGATTGAGCGGTCGTACCCCTCGCGATCGACCGGATAAGGGGTTCCGTCCTTTCCCCCGTGTGCAAAGCTGTACCGAGCCGGATCCTCGAAGCTCGGCGGGGCACCGTAGATCAGCTCCGCGATCAACGAGAGGGCGCGCAACGTCTTTGCCCCCACTCCAGGGAGGATGAGGAGGGGCTCAAACGCGTCTGGCTGGGCCTCGTAGGTCTTGAGGAAGATTCTCTTTAACCGTGATGGCTCGATGTCGGCAAGCGCTACCTCGTGACGGCGCGGAAGAGAGAGGGTCTTCAGGTGAGCCAGTTTGACGACGAGGCTCTGTGGGTCTTGACAGGAGATCTCTGCACTCGCTTCACGCGTCCCCTCACTCTCTCTTGCCACCAGGTTGAGGGTTGGAGCGCGTGAGTTGCAGCAGATCGCGGTGTGTGGTTCGCATACGAAATCCTTAACTGCGGTCGAGAGCCAGTGATAGCGTCGCGCCATCCCGGTCCCCTCGCACAGTCCCTGTTGTACCACCGCCCAGTTTCCCGTTTGATCGAAGAAGAAGACGTGGTGGTAGATCTGGTAACCGTCCTGCACCGCGGCACTGTCAACCTTTGCTGCGGTTCGACTTGCTGCGACAAGGGGGTCGGGGTCGATCCCAGTCCGTTCCCCCCATGCTGTGATTTCCGTCGGTGTCTTGCGGGAGACGGCCCCCTTCCCCCCGGCGACGAACAGGCCGAGTTCCTCCTCCTGTCCCTTGATCCCCTCCTTGATCGCTCCGCAGGTGGTAGTTGTAAGCCCGCTTGAATGCCAATCGAACCCCAACACACAGCCGAGTGCCTGAAACCAAAACGGGTCGGAGAGGCGTTCAAGAATGCCGGTGGGTCCGTATTCAAGAACGATTACCTGCGTGATCTCCGAGGCAAGGCGAGACATCCGCGAGAAAAGCCAGCGCGGGGCTCTCCCGTAATGAAGCGGTAAGTCGGCAGTTCCTGTCTTCATAGTGTAAGAATAGCATGTCCAGTAGCCCAGGCAAAACTTGCGCATATGGGGGGGACCTTTTATAGTCGTGTCATAAAGGGGGATCGGTGAACGAAGAGATCGTGTTGCTGCTCGCATTGCAGGAGAAGGATCAACAGCGTAGCGACTTGACGTCCCAGGTCGAGAATCTGAACGCGCAGAAGGAACAGATCAAACGCAAGATTGAACGGGAACGATCGGAGGTTGGGACGCTCGGTGAACGCCTGGAGGGGCTTAAGCACGAGAGTCGTCTGAAGAACCATGAGGTCGACGAACTCGATATTCAGATCCATGATTACCGAAAAGAGCTTGAAGAAGGGATAATCAGCTACAAGGAGATGGAATCCCTGCGCGTAAAGATCGCGAATCAGAGCGAACGGATCGACGGGATGGAGAACGCGGCTCTATCCTTGATGGACCAGATCGAGGAGATGACTGTTCGATTGAACAAGGCAAAGGAGGATCTCTCCGCACGCGAGGAGAAGCTCAACGCGGATTGTGCGGGGATCGTCGACCATATCACCCAGGTGAAGGAAGGGATAGAAAAGGTCGAACGAGAACGGGCTGAGATCGCTACGAAGATTCCATCACACCTCCTTAAACGCTACGAACACCTACACACGAAGTTCAGCGACCCGATCGTCACAATCAATGATGGGGCCTGCGCTGGGTGCAAATTGACCGTGAATGGGACCACAATAGGACGGGTCCGAGGCGGACTGGAGACTGTCTCTTGCGAGAATTGCTCGCGTATCCTCTACATCCGCTGAGTAGCACGCTAAACAACAGGCTGAACACTATGTTGCGCTGCAAACTGCAGAGTGCACTCTTTCTTTGTCTATTGTTCGCTCTGACCGGAGTGGCTGCTTCCCTCCCGCGCCCTATCGGCCCGCTCTGCGATTACGGGAATGTCCTCGATCGCCATGGTCGCGAGCGGATCAACGCGTTGATAGAGGAGGCCAAGAGTCAATCTGCTATCGAGGTCACGATCCTCGTGAGTTGGGAGAATCCTTACGAGAATATCGATCGCTACAGCTACGCTCTCCTCGATGCCTGGGACCTCTCCCGAGGTAAGACCCTCTTTGCCGTCTTCTTGAAGGAGGGACGCAATTGGCAGGTGCAAGTCCTCCCAGGGGATCAGACCGCTGTTGCTTACCCCGGGCTTGCGGCGTCAATCGAGGCAGGGATAACTGACTTGGTCGAACATCGACGCATCGAGGAGGCGATGGTGAAGTTCTTTTCACTCCTCTCGGTGTGGATCTCTCCCATGGGAAACGCCGCGGCTCCGGCGATGGATCGACGCGGAACTGCAGTACTCGCGGGTCTCCTCGTCCTTGCTGTGCTCATTACGGCCGCTATCTTCATCTCGCGCCGGGTCTGCCCTCGTTGCGGACACCTACTTCGGGTACGCGAGAACCAGGCATTCGGCCCCTACGGGGCGCGTAATGTGATATACTACTGTCGGCGATGCGGGTATTCCCGTGCCAAGAATAGGAGAGGGCCAGGGGGCCGCGGAGGGTGAATCGCGTGAGGGAGACCTTGTGAGCTTCCCCTCTGAGGAAAGTCCGGACTCCATAGGGCGGACCACTGGGGAAATCCCAGCGGGGGTAACCTCGGGAAAGTGCCGCAGAGAAGAGACCGCCGATGGCCCGCAAATGGGCACAGGCAAGGGTGAAACGGTGGTGTAAGAGACCACCAGCGGCTCGGGTGACCGGGTCGGCTTGGTAAACCCTGGTCGGAGCAAGGCCAAGTAGGAAGGCGTTCTAAGGACGGCCCGTCCAAGCCTTCGGGTAGGCCGCATCAGTTGAATGACCCCCCACGACAGAATCCGGCTTACAGGCCCTCTCCTCGAAATTGAGTGATTTAACAAGTGAGAGATTGAGTGACTTAGCTTCCCAATCTCTCACTCCCCCGATCGTTCAATCGCTAAATCTTTCAACTCGTGATAAGTAACAGCGAGGAGAGTGAAACGAGTGCGTACGGTGAAAAAAACACGGGTGGTCTGGTTTATTCTTCTCATCCTGTACGCCAGTGCAATCTTCGCCCTATCGAGTCTTCCGCTGACCGGGGGGGAGCCACTCCTCCCTTTTCCGAACGGGGACAAGCTCCTCCACTTCATGGAGTTCTCCCTCTTCTTCTTTCTTTCCTGGAAGGCGATTCCCGCGCGGCGGCGAGTGCTCTGTTCGCTGCTCATTACGGCGTTCTACGCTGGAAGCGACGAGATCCACCAGATCTTCGTGGCTACGCGCACGGCGAGCCTGCTCGATTGGCTCGCTGATTTCGCCGGAGGAGCGGCCACCGCTAGCCTAACCATCCTTCTCGTCCGAACTCCCTTGTTCACCACTTGGGGGCGACGTATACTTGGACGGCGTGATAAGAAGGAGGGGTAGCGATGTTCTGGGGTCTTCCGTTTCTGATGGGGCCGAGTATATTGATCCTGCTCCCAGCGGTCATTCTCGCCATATACGCGCAGTACAAGGTGCGTTCCACCTACACCCGCTACACTCGTGTAGAAACGGCGAACAGAACCACCGCTGCTCAGGCAGCGAAAAGGATCCTAGAAGGGGCCGGGATCAGCGATGTAGATATCAAAGGAATTAAGGGACCCCTCTCCGATAACTACGATCCACGGGGAAAGGTCCTGCGTCTCTCCGCTCCTGAATCCGTCTCGGTAGCGGCAGTCGGGGTGGCGGCACACGAGGCCGGCCATGCAATCCAGCACGCGCACGGCTACAGGCCGTTGAGCTTGCGTACAGCGATCGTTCCCATAGCAAATTTCGGTTCCCAAATTGCCTTTCCCCTCTTCTTCATCGGGTTGATCTTTCGCTATCAGGCGTTCGTCACCTTTGGTATCCTCGCCTTCTCTCTAGCAGTTCTCTTTACCCTGATCACCCTACCAGTTGAATTTGATGCGAGCCGTCGCGCTGTTGTCGCGCTGCGGGAGACCGCCTTGGTGACAGAAGAGGAACTCGGCGGGGTAAAGGAGGTCCTGTTCGCGGCCGCGCTGACTTATGTTGCTGTAGCGGCGATGGCCGCATTGCAACTTCTGATGCTCCTCTCCGTTAACCGCCGCCGATGAACCTCTCCCCGTCGCTTCTCTCCGCCGACTTCGGCAACCTCCGCGCCGAAGCGAAAGAGGTCGAGCCGCTCGCCACGTACTTCCACATCGACGTAATGGACGGCCATTTCGTCGATAATCTAACGATTGGCCCACCGGTGGTAAACTCCCTGCGCAAGGGGCTTCACCGGCCATTCGACATCCACCTGATGATCGACCACCCGATCGCCTACGCCCCACGCTTCAAGATCATGGAAGGCGATATCATCACCTTCCATGTGGAGGCGAAGGACGACCCCTCCCGTACGATCAAGACGATCCAAGAGACAGGGGCGAAGGTGGGGATCTCGTTGCGCCCGGGGACTCCGATCGAGACGGTCTTTCCCTACCTCGACCGGGTCGATCTCGTCCTCGTGATGAGCGTCGAGCCTGGATTTGGGGGGCAGGCGTTCATGCCAAAAGCGATCGAGCGGACCCGCGCGCTTCGGCGGCGAATAGGGGACAGAGCGATCACGATCGAGATCGATGGGGGGATCAACCTGGAGAACGTCCGCGATGTGGTCGAGGCCGGGGCAAAACTCATCGTCGCTGGCTCGGCAATCTTTAAGGAGCGTGACCGTATTGTTGCGATGCGCGCCCTTATCGATGCCGCTCAACGAACCCAATGAACCCTACGAACCCAAGAAACCAAGCGGATGATGAGCGTTTCATGCGCATCGCGCTCGATCTGGCGCGAAAGGGAGAAGGAGAGGTGAACCCCAACCCGCTTGTGGGGGCGGTTGTGGTGCGAAACAGAGAGATCGTTGGTCAAGGTTATCACCATTCCTTCGGCGGCCCGCACGCCGAGGTCTTTGCCCTCGACGAGGCCGGTGATATGGCCAGCGGTGCCACTCTATACGTCACCCTTGAACCCTGTTCCCATCACGGGAAGACCCCACCGTGCACCGAGCGGATCATCGCGGCGAAGATCGCGCGGGTAATCATTGCCTGCCGTGATCCGAATCCACTCGTGAACGGCCATGGGATCGAAAGGATGCGTGCCGCCGGCATCGAAGTGACAGAAGGTGTGCTGGAAGAAGAGGCGCGGCGCGCCAACGAGATCTTCTTCAAGTTCATCACCACCGGTCGGCCGTTCGTGCAGTTGAAGCTCGCGGAGAGTCTCGATGGGAAGATCGCCACAAGAACAGGAGATGCTAAGTGGATCAGCGGTGCGGATTCGCGTACTGAGGTGCACCGCCTGCGCAGAAGGTTCGCCGCAGTCCTCGTCGGCGTGGGGACAGTCATTGCTGATGATCCGCGCCTCACCGTGCGCCACGTCGCGGGGAAAGATCCTCTCCGAATCGTCCTCGATGGTCACGGGAGGATCCCTCTTGCGACAACGATCCTACGTGAGGAAGAACGCATGATCGTCGTCACCGCAACGATGGCAAGGGAGAAAGAGGAAGCGCTCCTCTCCCTTGGGGCAGAAGTGTGGCACCTTCCTAGAAAGGAAGGCGATATCGACCTGTCAGCCTTCCTTCAGCGCCTTGGGGAGGAGAATATCGATTCGCTCCTCGTGGAAGGAGGAGGGGAGACCACAGCCGCGTTCCTCGAAGCCGATCTTGTCGACAAGGTCGCGTTCTTCATCGCTCCGATCCTCATCGGCGGCCGCGCCGCCACCCCCGCAATCGGAGGAACTGGTGTAGAACAGGTGAGCGAAGCACAGCACCTCAGGCAGATCGAGATCGAACGGATTGGCGAAGACCTCCTTGTGACCGGCTACCCTGAAAGGGGAAACGAGAACACCTCAAGCTCTTAGGGGATTTAAGGGAAAGGGGCTAGGGAAGGCAGGCCTGCTGCTGCCCACCTTCCCTGGGTAAGAACCGTTGGCTGTTCTACGGTATCTTTCTCATCGCTTGACAGCCTACGATTGTGTGTATTCTCGCAAGTGAGGGACAACGGGAGCTCACCGCGCTCTCGTAAGACGGTGAGGACCCTGTAAGGAGATAACGGCAGAAGACGTGTCGCAGGACTTTCCCTGCTTGCGTACTAGCACACCGTTTTTGTCCATCCTCTCGCTCCTTGTCTAAGTTAAACTCAGGATAACGATTAAAGAAAAATGGGAGGAGGGCATGGGGGAGAGATAGAACGGGCGTTGATGACAGGGGTAAACCTCACCGGTCCAGGGAGAAGGTGTTCAATGTCCGTTCGTCACTCTGATGGAATCCGCGCGATCCGCCAGTAATCCTGCACGGTCTGTATCAGGCGCTCAAAATCCTTGGAATCAACGGGCTTGGTCATGTAGCTCGCGGCCCCGCTGTCATAGGCGCGGACCATGTCTTCCTCCCGTAAAGATCCGGTAAGGACGATCACCGGGATACGCCGCAGCTTATCATCCTGCTTGATCTCTGCCAGGACTTCCAACCCATCTCTCCCAGGGAGGCGTAGGTCGAGGAGGATCAGATCGGGTCGGGGAGCGTCCTCAAATTTTCCTTTACGGTAAAGGAAATCGAGGGCTTCCTCTCCGTCTTCGGCGAAAGAGAGCTCGCACTTTACATCGCTCTTGAGCATCGCTCGTCTGATGATCGTGACGTCATTAGCGTCGTCTTCGACGACGAGGACCTTCATCTTCTCTGTGTTAACCATTGATCTCCACCTCGCTCCTGGCATCTTCTCTGGGTATTATAAAGTAGAACGTACTCCCTTTTCCAACTTCCGACTCGACCCAGATCTTCCCTTTGTGTTCCTCGACGATTCTCTTGCAGATCGCGAGACCAGCTCCAGTCCCTTCAGAATCCTTTTTTTTGTTCAGCTTTTCGAATATTCCGAAGATGCGCTCTTGATGGCGCAGTTCGATCCCAATCCCGTTATCCTTGACGTAGAACGTGTGCATCCCGTCCTGCCTAGATTCCTTCACCCAGCCGACATGCAAGGTGGGGAGGGCCTTATCGTTATACTTGACTGCATTGATGATCAGGTTGCTGAAAAGCCGATAGATGCGACTCCTGCTCCCTTTTACTGTGGGTAGATCATCGGCAATCTGTAAGTTCACACCATGCAAGCGGGCGTGTAGGTCCTCCTTAACCTCTTCCAGGACTCGTTCTACGTTGACCCGTTCGAACGAGGCAGCGTTCATGTGAATGCTGGAAAGGGCAAGCAGGTCATTGATCAGTTCTCGCATTCGCGCGGAGGTCTCCGTTAGGGTGTGTAAGTATTTTACTCCTTCTTCATCGAGCTTGCTCTCGTAGTCATCGAGGAGGAATCCACTGAACATTTGGATCGTGCGCAGCGGAGTCTGTAGGTCGTGCGAGACGACGTGGGAGAACTCCTCCAGCTTCTCGTTGCTCCGTTTAAGGCGTTCCGCATTCTCGAGGAGCCCCGCTTCCAATTGTTTGATCTTGGTAATGTCGATGTAGTGGTCAATCCGCCCTCCCTTGTACCGTTCCGTCTCAATTGGGATCGAGCGGTACTCGAGGACGCGTTCATCGCGGTCGATACTGGGACGGATGCGGCATGTGTAGGAATCAATCTTGCTGCCGCTGTCGATCGCTTCTTTCACGACCTGACTCATCTGTTCCGAACCATCGAAGACGTTCGAGTAGCGGGCGAAGGCGCGCAGGTTGTCGATCCCGATAAGTCGTTCGCGGTCAACCCCGAAGAACTGGCCGATCATCTTATTCGCCCACACTACCTGCTTTCTCTTGTCCGTGATGATGATCCCCGAGTCGAGGGTATCGACAGCATCCTCTATCAGGTAGCGGTAGATGGCCTCTGTCTCGTTCAGGCGGCGCTCCAGCTCCATCTGTTGGCGGAGGTCGCGTGCCTCCATAACCGCGATTCGCTCGGTGGCTCGTGTTGCCCTCAGCTCAACGCTAATTCCATTGTGTTCTTGCGAGACGAACCTCAGGTTGACGTCGCGAACCTCTCCCCGCTCGAACAGGCGTAAGAGCTCGGCCTTCATTCGATCGATGTCATTCGGGTGGACGTACTCGGAGAGCTGGAGGGATCGCTTTGTCACGTACCCGAGAGTGCTGCGCGAAGCTTCATTGCGCTTGAGGACCGTTCCCTCCTTGTCGATGAAGTGGATGATATTTAACGAGTTCTCGAAGATCTCCTCGTCGTAGCGTTCTTCGAGGTTCTGGGAGCGGTGCCACCGCTTGCGACGCGCCTCCCGCAGTTCGTTGACGAGCCCGATTCCTCCTCCCACGATGATTCCCATGATGAAGAGTCCTCCTACAAGGAGAAGGTGATCGTCCTGCGTGATAATGAACGGGGTTCCCATCAGGGCGGTCGCTACCCCTAGGAGGAGCCCTCCTTTCAGTTTGAGGGAGAAAGAGACGAGGGTAAGAGGAATCGCCAGAATGGCAAAAACGGGAGCGGCGGAATGGTCATCCAAGAAGATAAACAGAAGGCTGATGGCAAGGAGAGCGATGCCATACGCAACAACACCGATGATCTTTCTTTCCGTAGGGTTCAGTCTGCTCGTCACTGTGGAAACAGCCTCATCGTGAGGCCGTCGCTGCCCTCCTCTGATTGAGACAGATGTCCTGTTCAATTGTCAACGCATTTTTGACCATCGGAAAGGACAGCTATCACCTATCGGGAAGACGTTCTTCTTACAGATACGATCAGATAATCAGGTTCGGGCTCATATTGAGGGAGGTGGGTTCCATGATCTTTTGGAGGTAGTCATCGCGAAGGATCTTGATTTTACGGCTTTCTATTGCGATGATCCCACGGCTCTCAAGCTCGCTTAACGTGCGGATCGCTGTCTTGGAGGAGACCCCGGCCATCTCTGCCAATTCGGCTCGCGAGAGCTCGACTTCGTTCTTTCCTAAATGGAGGATCAACCGTGCCAATCTCTCCTTGCTCGACGCGTATGATCGCTCGGCAAGCTTGTTCTGGAATGCCTTCAATTCTTCGGAGAGTTTTTCATAGAGACGGAAGATTGTCTTTGGGTGCCGTTCGAGAAAGAAGAAGAAATCTCCGCGCTCGATGAACCCGACCACCACCGGTTCGAGCGTTTTGGCGTAGGCGTTGTGGGTTCCTTTATCGAACAGGGTGGTCTCTCCGAGGATCTCTCCCGGACCGACGATCTTCAGTATCTGACTCTTGGCACGCATGCTTCGCTTGACGAGTTTGATCAGCCCATCGAAGACGAGGTAGAACCCAAATGCCGGAGCTCCCTCCATGAAGATGATCTCCCCGCGGCCATACTGTATCTTACGCGTATTTTCCCGTAACTTCTGGATGTCCTTCTCCTTGAGGTCGGAGAAGATACGAAAGTCCTTGAGATCGATCATACCAATTGCCCCCTCTACCTTTACTCTCGCGCGGTCGCCGTGTTTTTTCTGTCCCCCATCACCCCTTCATAGGGGTCAAGCGTCCTACATTGTAACAGATATTACACTGAAATCCAAATCCTCTCATGCGTCCCGCTTGCGGGGGAGATTTAGCGAGGGGTAAAATAGGTTTATTCATGAAAGAATGCAGACAGGAAACAAAGATTAGCGTGGCTGTTCTCCAACCCTCTCTCTTTGATGAACGGGACGAAGAGCGCTTGGCTCGGGTGGAACGCCTTGTCGCGGAGGTGGCAAAGGCGGATCTTCTGCTCTTGCCGGAACTGTGGCGGGTGGGGTACACTGATTTTTCAACCTACAAGGGGAAAGCAGAGACCCTCTCTGGGGAGACGCTCGTCTTTCTGCAAAAGATGGCACGGGGTGCAGGAGCTTCCTTGTTGGGAGGGAGCCTGATCGAGAGTGCTGACGGGCACCTCTATAACACCGCGGTTCTCCTCGATCGAAACGGGGAGATTGCCGGGATCTATCGGAAGTCACACCTCCTTAACTACCGCTCGCAGGAGCGAACCCTCCTCACCCCAGGTGACAGATGTACAGTGGTTGCAACGCCTCTTGGAAACATGGGAATTGCGATCTGCTATGACCTGCGCTTCCCCGAGCTCTTTCGAGAGATGAGCGAGGCGGGGGCAGAGATCTTCCTTGTTCCAGCCGCATGGCCATCTGTCCGCCTAGAGGCGTGGGAGGTGCTTTGTCGAGCACGGGCCGTGGAGAACCAGGCCTACGTCGTTGCTTGTAACGCTGCAGGAAAAGGACTCCTTGGCCACAGTATGGTGGTCGACCCGTGGGGGGTGAAGATTGCTTCCTTGGGAAGGAGAGAAGGGGTCCTGCGTGCTGAGCTCGACCTCGTCGCTCTCCAACGGTTCCGCGAGGAGTTCCCGGTGTGGCGTGAGCGCTGATGACGCTCGTCTGTGGAGTTGAAGATTGGCTATTCAGAGAGCAAAACCCTTAAGTGATCGATGCGGCATGGATTGTGAGTGGTACTCGCTGCATGGAAAGCCGATGTCAACGGAATGCCGCGGTAAGAAGCGGTCGAACTCTGGTTAGTGATGGAGTGAACCGACACCGTATACGGAGAAGCGACCAGTGCCACCTCATGCTCATATCGCACTAGAAACACCATCACTCTTCATGCTCATCTTGTATGAGACAACTCTATTCCTTGACAGTTGCTGCATTGCTTCTTAAACTTCTTTATGAAGCACGCCGGAGTGGCGGAATTGGCAGACGCGCAGGATTCAGGATCCTGTGGGGATTATACCTCGTGTGGGTTCAAGTCCCACCTCCGGCAGAGCGTCTTACCCCATTGAGCGATC
>JAUWNS010000010.1 GCA_030612485.1 Candidatus Bipolaricaulota bacterium | reverse complement strand
GTCACAATTTGGATGAAGCGACGTGGCTCCTCGAGTCGCTGTACGAGAAGCTTGGCCCTTGGGCGTGTATAGGGCGGCAACGCAATATTACTCAACATAGTGAGTAATATTACTCAAGATCTTGAGTAAAGCCAACTCGACGACTGTCGTCTCCATTGATAGCTGCAAGCATTCTATGTAGATCAGGACTGACGCGCGCGCGCTCCAAAATCTCTCCTTTTGTGGTCACTCGATCACTTCCGGATTACTTGCCACCATTGTCCTCGGAATTCTCCATGATGGCCTCAGATGGCAACGTAGCACGAATCGTCACTGTCAGGGCTGCGACAGCATCATCAAGCTTGTCTGGATCCCAAACCACCGTGTGGTGATGGTTCGTGTCGAAGTGCGTTTTCTGCTTGTCAAAATAACTTTTCTTGCAGGTATAGATCACCGGTTTGCCGAGACCTTCTGCATAGCCAGCTTCCCAATACGCTCCCAGGTTATCTCCTGTTAGATCCGCAACTAGAAACCGGGATGTGCGGATCTCGACGCGGAGCCGATTGTCAATCAATCCCGCGGAAGGAAACTCATCTAGTCTCCGCAGATCGAATCCGGCAGCAGCCACAGCTGGCTTGAAGCAGTCATGAAAAACGGTGTCTAGGTCGTCATTGCCGTAGGCCATGGCCATGAAGCCTTTTCGGGAAGCGCTTCTGCCCCGTCTGAGCTCCTCGTACCTCTGCCATCCTCTAAGAGTGAGTGTTCCGCTGAATGAAGGACCGCTCGCAGCAAATCCTTTGAAAAGGCCACTGTCGATCAGTTCTTGTGCAACGACGAAGAAGTTGTCCACACTCGCCGCCCCAATAACAGCAGTGTGTGTCTGGGGAAGTATCCGGGTCTGGTCACCAAAGAAACGTAGATTCTCGCCTAGCCAGAGAAGGAGACTCTCAACTTGCTCAGCTGGAGATGGAAGATGCGAATTGCTGAGGATTTCCTCGATAAGTTCTGCCGAAACAGAAGGGAAATCTGTACCGTGATTCATTCTGCGAATGGCGTAACTGAGGAGAGGCAGCTGTTCCGGGTTGTTTGACGAGATTCTGGAAACCAAGCTTTGGCCCTGCAGATCCAGTTCAAAGCGGCCACAGTTGGAACAAGAGTAGATTTTCGCACCGGTCTCGAAGACATCATGAGCCGGTTCCAACATCTCCGTAGAACACACTGGGCAATTTGCACTCATGTATACCTCCGTTGTGTGGCCAGTACTGGTCACACAATTGGCATGAAAACGGTCTCTTGCCCAACTCCTGGACAAGCTCTACTTAACAGCCAGTTCAACCGAATCGAAGCTGATATCAGAATCCGTTGCATAGCTTATGCTTGGTGACCATGTTCGCGCGAAGCCATTCGCTGCGTAGACCCGACCATTCTTAACCCAATAAGCCGCCATGTCATCAACCAGTACGGCAGTCCCTCCCTTCAACGATCCAGCTAAGTACGTACGTCCCGACGATGAGACAGCGGTGATGCTTCTCTTTACTGCACTAATTGCATTACTCTCTGGTAATTGGGTTATGATGGCGATGGCTATGACAACTGCAAGCCCCGTTGTGATGATCCAAAATCTGAGAGTCCGGTTTATTCTTCCCAAGATCTGCTTACGTTGTGACAGATGGGACTTGTCAATTCGAGGCTCAAATTCTGGCACAACAAGCACCTCCTTTGGCTACTGTACCCTTTCTTGTCTTAACTGGCAAGAGCATAAGTATCAAGAGGAATGCACCAGCCTCAGATCTTGTCTTCCGACTTCTCGTGACTCATTTCACTGCTTCGCCAAAGCGTAGTCACCGGCAGGGCATACAGATTTGAGCCGAAAGGAACGGGTTGGTCCCCAGTACGGCGGTGCGTTTCAACCACTCAGTGGTGGATTAGCCCCCACTCAGTGGTTAATTCGCCCGAAAGGAAGAAGAGCTCGACACACACTATCAATTAGCTGGATGAGACTCGTATCAGCAGTGCCTTGCAGCAGAAGATCACTGTTCCGTCTTGTTTGCTACAGGGCAAACATCTCCTGGAGGACCAGAAGTGAACCTCCCCGCCTTGTAGGCGGGGAGGTTCACTCCTTCTTCGCGGTATGCTTCTCTTGTAGAGTTATTGACCAGCTACCTGTTTCGCCTATAATACTTTCATGGGAAGAGAGCACAAGGACCGGGACTCACAGAAGAGGCTCAGCCGAAAAGGTGCCGGTGAGCGAATGTCGCTTGCTCCAGAGGAGCTTGTACGTCATGGGTGGATGTGGGACAGGACGCCGGTGACCCTCCGCTCCGTTCAGCCCGAAGATGCACCGGCGTTATGGGCCATGTTTCGTGCTTGTAGCCCAAAGAGCCTTTATCTTCGTTTTGAGCGCCAGTTGAACGAGATCTCCCTCGATCAAGCTGTTCAACTATGCTCTGTTGATTACAAGAATGAAATAGGCATCGTGGCTGAGATCAAGGAGGCCGGATCTCATAAACTCATTGGGTTAGGACAGCTGTTCGCCGATCCGGACCACGGGACGGCCGAGTACGCGGTACTCGTGGCCGATCCTTGGCAAGGGAAGGGCCTGGGGAGCAAGTTTACTGACTTTTGCTTTGAAATCGCGTGGCGATGGGGCGTCAAAAGGGTGGTGGGTGAGTTCTCTCCAAGTAACGTGCGAATAATCCGTATCCTCCAATCCCGGGGCTTTCGCTTTCATCGTGACAGGCAGGAGCAAGTCGTGTTTGCGGAGAAGACCCTCGAGGACCTGGTCTGGATCGCTAAGAGAGGTGAGGCAATGTCAAACATGAAGTGGCGCAAATCTCTACGCCCCATGATCAACGAAGCCAGAGAGGAGCTGACGCTGGTTAGCCCCCAAGAACTAGCCCGTAGGGGAGGTCTGACTTTCCAGGCCGGCCGGTTGGAGCTTCCTCTACTGGGAAGAGTGTACTCGATCCGCTGGCCGGAGCTGGTGCTCACTGCGTCAGACGGCGAGGTCTGCCCGGAAGAACTACAGATCCTCCTGCTCGATTACCTGAAAAATGGAGACGGTACACCCCCCACAGGTCGATGGATTGGCTTTCGCGAGTTGGCCGATGGAGGATTCTACTGGCGGGCATTCCAAGGATATTCGGGTGATCAACTGGTCCGAGATCTGGCCGGTAACATCGAAGCCTTCCATCGGGCGACGAAAAGGCTAGGAGGAGAACCACTGGACATGGGAGACGCTTCTTATACCTTCCGCACGCTGCCGCAGCTGCCGATGGCGGTGGTCTGGTGGGCAGGCGATGAGGAGTTTCCTGCAAAGGCGACCGTGTTGTTCGCTGAGACGGCCGGTCACTATCTCCCTACTGATGGTCTGGCAATTCTTGGTCGAATGCTATGTCGAAAACTGGCCAACTTAGCGAGGGAAACATGAAGCTTGCCGTAGCTGGGAAGGGCGGGGTGGGCAAGACTACTCTAGTGGCACTGCTTGCTCGTGAGGCCGTAACCCGTGGCTATCGAGTGATTGCGGTAGATGCCGATTCCGATGCCAATCTTGCCATGACCCTGGGATTCCCCGAACCGATCATTCCGTTAGCAAAAGAGTGGGATCTGATTGCCGACCGGGCCGGCACCGGTGGGCTGATCAAATTGAACCCCACTGTGGACGACATCCCAGACCGCTACTCGGTTGAGCAGGACGGAATCCGGCTGCTTGTTCTCGGAGGCGTCCGCCAAGGTGGTGGGGGCTGCGCGTGTCCGGCCAACGCTCTCCTGCACTCCCTCCTCCGCCACCTCTTCCTTCGCCAAGGGGAGGTCGTCTTAGTGGATATGGAGGCGGGCATCGAGCACCTTGGCCGTGGTACGGTGCAGGGGGTAGATGCTCTGATCGTTGTTGTAGAGGGCGATCGCCGCTCATTGGAGACAGCAGCGAGAATCGTCCACTTAGCCCACGAGATTGGCCTTGATCGGATTCTCGCAGTAGGAAACAAGATCCGCCAGCCCGAGGAAGAGGCGCTCATCCGCGAAGGGCTCCCGGATGGCATCCCTCTTCTGAGCGTGCTTTCTTACTTAGAAGAGCTCCGAGCGACTGGCTTATCAGGCAATCTTCGCGAAGGGGCTTCCCCGCCGGCCGTTCAAGACCTCTTTACGCTTCTGGAAGGGCGGCTGGGCTCCGCCACCGTATCGTCAGAGCCCAGAGTATCCTTCTAGTTGTTGTTACGAACCACGGCCCTAATTTGGCAGGATCTTCTCAACGTGCTATATTGCTTCGGAATATGACTGCGTGCAGGCTTATGCTTGCGAGCCACCGCGGGGAAGGATGTTCTTTTAGGAGGTAATAGATTATGTCGAGGATCATCGCGACGGCGGCCATCCGAGGCGCTCACAGCTACGTCGAGCAGGCAAAACAAGAGCTCGACAAGACAATCGAGGCATTCGGACCGGAGAAGAATGTCGAGTTTCCCAACACTGCGTACTACCTTCCCATGATTTTAGCTCTCATGGGTCTTGAGGTGAAGACCATAGGAGACGCGCAAAGAGCTTTGGAGCATGCCGAACGGCTCCTTTCACCGGTACCGACCAGCCAGTTGTGGGTTCCCTATCTTGGCTCTGCTCTGGATGCAGGAATTGCCACCCTGATTGCCGAGGAGATCATCGAGGCACTGAAATACGTCAACGGTCTTGAGCCAGAGGAGCCGTGGCTCGGTTTTACCGACGATGCGACCCTGAGGACCCAGGGGATCAAGCTCGTCGATGGGCGGATGCCTGGCTTTGCCGCCTGTGTGGGCGCTCTTCCAACTAATGAACAAGCAGTTGAACTTGCAAGGTCCCTCCAAGAACGAAACATCTTGGTCTTCATGGCTTCCAGCACCAATGGGCACTCGATGGCCGAGCAGCTGGCCGAAGAGGGAGTGGAGATGAACTGGGACACGTTCCTCGTTCCCTACGGCAAGGATACGTCCGCTTCGGTGCACGCGCTGAATTTCGCCGTACGTGCGGCAATGACCTTTGGCGGTATCAAGCCCGGAGATCTCAATGCGGCTCGGAAGATTCTGCTCTATAACAAGGATCGCGTTTACGCCTTTGTCCTTGCCCTGGGAGCGGATCTTGATCCGCAGGAGAACGGTGGCCAGCTCCTCACCGACGAGAAATATGCCACCGCAGCGGGGGCGATCAACTTTGGCTTCCCCATCATCTCCGATGTCGAGATCCCCCAGATCCTGCCGCGGGGAATCTGCACTTACGAACATGTCGTCTCCGGCATTCCGCGAGATGCGATTGTGAACAGGGCCGTCGAGGTCCGCGGACTTAAACTCAAGATAAGTGAAATTCCTATCCCTGTTCCCTACGGTGCTGGCTTTGAGGGCGAGCGGGTGCGAAAGGAGCAGATGTACGTCCAGTTTGGCGGCAAGTATACGGATGCGTTTGAGCTAGTGCGCGGTAGGCCAATGGATGAGGTGGAAGATGGCAAGATTGAACTGATCGGTCCGGACATCGATGAGGTAGAAGAAGGGAGCGCGCTTCCGTTAGGCGTCATCGTGGAGGTCGCTGGCCGGGACTTCAAGGAAGACTTCGAAACGGTCCTCGAACGGCGAATCCACGAGTTCACCTCCTGGGCCTACGGTGTCTTCCACATGGGCCAACGCGCGATCGTTTGGGCCCGGATCAGCAAGGAGGCCTTCGCTAAGGGCTTTCGTCTTACCCATTACGGTGAAATCCTCGTGGCTAAGATGCACGAGGAGTTCTCCGGGATCCTCGATAAACTTCAGGTCACGATCATCACCGATGCGGAGAAGCTGAGAGAGCCTCTCGAGAAGGCAAGAGTGATCTACCACCAGCGGGACGAGCGGATCATGGGGATGCAGGATGAAGACATCGATACTTTCTACTCTTGTGTTCTTTGCCAGTCATATGCCCCGGATCACGTCTGCATCGTCACCCCAGAGCGGCTCGGCCTCTGTGGGGCCTACACCTGGCTAGACTGTGCCGCAAGCTACGAGATGAAACCCCACGGGCCGAACCAGCCGGTGAAAAAAGACGAAGTGATCGATTCGGTGAAGGGCCAGTGGAAGGGAGTCAATGCGTACCTCGAAGTCGCCTCCAACGGGAACCTAAAGCGGTTCAATGCCTACTCGATGATGGAGGATCCGATGACCAGTTGCGGCTGTTTTGAATGCATCACCGCCATCCTTCCCGAGACAAATGGAGTGATGATCGCCAACCGCGAGTACACGGAGATGACTCCAATTGGGATGAGCTTCTCCACCATGGCCGGCCAGATTGGTGGCGGGATCCAGACCCCTGGCTTCATCGGGATGGGGAAGCTCTACATCACAAGTAAGAAATTCATCTCCGCGGATGGGGGAATCGAACGGGTCGTGTGGATGCCCAAACAGCTCAAGGAGGAGATCTCCGAGCGGTTACTAAAGCGTCTCGAAGAGATCGGAAAGCCTGATCTGTTCGACAAAATCGCCACCGAGGAGAACGCCGCAACAAGTGAGAAACTCGTGGAGTTCCTGCAAAAGGTGGACCATCCGGCGCTTAAAATGGAGCCAATGATATAAAGGAGGAAAAATAGCGTCATGGCCAAACTGACTGGCATCGAGATTTATAAACTTCTGCCGAAGACTAACTGCGGCGATTGTAACTTTCCAACGTGTATGGCCTTCGCCATGCAGGTGGCAGCGAAAAAGGCCGCGCTTGATCAATGCCCCCACGTCTCCGAAGAGGCCCAAACTGCCTTGGGCGAGGCGCAAGCGCCTCCGATGTGGACCGTCAAGATCGGTACCGGTGAGCAAGAGTTCGTCACCGGCGGGGAGACGGTCCTTTTCCGTCACGAGGAGAAATTCTACAATCCCACAGGTATCGCGATCAAGGTAGCCGCCAGCCTCTCACCGGAGGAATTGGACAAGCGCATTGAGAAGATCAATCGACTCCACTTTGTTCGCGTGGGCGAGGAGATCGGGGTGAATCTCATCGCCCTCGATCACGATGGAAGCGATGGTACCCAATACGCGAAAGCTCTCGCGCGGGTTAGGGAAAAGTCGGACTTGCCGCTGGTTCTCCTTTCCTCTGATCCGCAAGTTCTAGGTCCGGCACTCGAGGCCGCAGCGGGCGAACGGCCACTCGTTTGGGCCGCTACGCAGGAGAACTGGGAGGCGATGGCCGATCTTGCCGGAAAGTTCAAGGTCCCTCTGGGAGTCCGTGCTGAGACCCTCGAGGGATTAGCCGAGTTGACAGGAAAGATCAAGGAAAAAGGGGTGGAGGATCTGGTGATTGAACCCCCTGGGGTAGATCTCCTCGACAATCTTACCAAGCTTACCCAGCTTCGGCGGCTGGCCCTGGAGAAGGTCTTCCGGCCGCTTGGGTATCCGACGCTGGTATTAACGGATAGTACCTCGCCATCGGAGGAGGCGAGCGAAGCAACGGCCTACATCTGTCGCTACGCAGGTATTGTGGTGATGAACGGGACGGAGAGTTGGGAGATACTCCCGCTTCTCACCACCCGCCAGAACATCTATACCGACCCTCAGGTCCCCAACGCCATCGAGGCCAAGCTCTACGACATCGGCGAACCGGGGCCCGATGCGCCGGTCCTCTTTACGACCAACTTCGCCCTTACTTACTTCACCGTTGCCGGGGAGGTGGAGAACAGTAAAGTCCCGACCTACATCTGTGTGGCTGACACGGAGGGGCTGGGGGTTTTAAACGCCTACGCCGACGACAAGCTGACCGCAGAGAAGGTGATCAAGACGGTTCAAGAGCAAGGGGCGATGGAGAAGGTCAGTCACAACAGGCTGATTATCCCTGGGTTGGTCGCTGTGCTGCGAATGGAAATTCAGGAGGACTCCGGCTGGGAGGTGATCGTCGGTCCTGAGGATGCCGCCGGGATCCCTCACTTTTTGAAGACCGAATGGAGTCCTAACTAGGCAAAAGATGGATGCAGTCAAGGTCACATTCTATCCTGATGGCAAGGTCGTCGAGGCAAAGCGGGGGACGACCTTGCTTGAGATCGCTAAGGATACGGGGATTTTCATCGCCTCGATCTGCGGCGGGGACGGAATTTGCGGTAAGTGCCGCCTGATCATTAAGGATGGCGAGGTCAAGGCAAGTCCCACGACCCATCTTAGTCGTGAGGAGATTCAAGCCGGCTACGTCCTCGCCTGCCAGACCAGGGTGTTTGGGGACGTTGAAGTACTCATCCCTCCCGAGTCGCGGGCTGAGGGGGCCCAAATTCTCGTCGATGCGGACGCCCAGCGCTTCCGTGCCCTCTACCCTGGCACGGCCGAGCCGGCCTTCTTTCGCCCCGATCCCCTCACTCAGAAGCTCTATCTCGAACTCCCTCCCCCAAGCCTGCAGGATAACCTCGGTTGCCAAGAGCGCCTGTTTCGAGAGATCCGCCGACATGTGGATGCGCCGGTCATGCAGATGGGGCTCAAGGTGCTTAGAACCCTCCCTGACCTTCACCGTGACAGGGCCTGGAAGGTCACCGTCACCCTGGGCCGGCGGGGCGGGACAGTCGAGGTGATCCAGGTAGAACCGGGGGACCGCGCTTCCCAAAACTATGGTGTGGCAGTCGATGTAGGAACCTCGACCGTCGTGGTCCACCTCGTCAATCTTGTCACGTCGGAGACGATCGATGCGGAGGCCTGCTACAACTCCCAGATCCCTTTCGGGGAGGAGGTAACGCGGCGGATCATCCACGCCGAGCGGGAGGGATCAAAAGTCCTCCGCGAAGCTGTTGTCAGTGACATTAACAACCTGATCTCCACGCTTATATCCAGAAATCCGGTCGAATTGAACGAGGTCACCACGCTGGTTGCCGCTGGTAACACGACGATGCTCCACTTTTTGCTGGGACTGGATCCGTCCCTGATCCGCAAGAGTCCCTACATCCCGGCTGCCACGGTTCCACCACCGGTCCGCGCTGCCGAGGTGGGAATCAAGATCAACCCCCGTGGGCTCCTCTACGCCATGCCCTCAATCGGCAGTTGGGTCGGGGGCGACATCACCGCCGGTATCCTGGCGAGCGGCCTCTATCAGACCGATCGGCTGACGATGCTGATCGACATCGGAACCAATGGAGAGATCGTCCTTGGAAACCGGGAGTGGATGCTCTCCTGTGCCACTTCGGCCGGCCCGGCGTTCGAGGGAAGTGGGGTACGGTGCGGGATGAAGGCAACAAGCGGGGCAATCGAGCGGGTGGAGAGCTTAGCCGATGGAGAGATCTCGTACCGGACCATTGGGGATGTCAAGCCCAAGGGACTGTGCGGCTCGGGGCTGATCGATGGGATCGCCTCGCTCTTCCAAGCAGGGATTATCGATCGATCGGGGAATCTACTCCCCTCCCGCTCGGCCTACGTGCGCGAGCGAGAGGGCCAACTGGAGTTCGTTCTCGTTCCAGGGGAGCGGACAGAGACTGGGAGGGATATCGTGGTCACCCAGCCCGATATCGAGAACGTCCTGCGAGCCAAGGCGGCGATCTATGCCGGAGCAAAGATCCTTCTTGAATCGACACACCACGGGTTCGAGGACATTGAACAACTCTTCATCGCTGGCGGGTTTGGCAACTACCTCGATCGGGAAAAGGCGATCCTCCTCGGGCTGGTCCCCGACATTCCCTTAGAGCGGATCCGATTTGTGGGAAACACCTCACTCATCGGGGCAAAGACGACCCTACTTTCGAGCGAGGCGTACGAGCGGTGTTTCGAGATCGCCAAGAGCACTACGTACTACGACCTCATCACCTATCCTAACTACTATGAGGAGTTCATGTCGGCGAAGTTCTTGCCACACACCGATCTTGACCTTTTCCCAACAGTTGCTCGCTGGTTAAACACGGACCGGATCGTTACTGAAGGACTGACGTTGAAGGAGAGGGACTAGATGCCGTTTACGATCGCAGTGGCAGGAAAAGGGGGAACGGGTAAGACAACCGTCTCCGGGCTCCTCATCCAGCACCTGCTTCAGGAAGGTCAGAGGCCGATCCTCGCGGTCGACGCCGATCCCAACGCAAACCTTGGCGACCTGCTGGGTCTAGAGGTTGAAATGACCGTGGGTGGCCTGCAAGCCGGGACGCTCAACCAGATCCACGATCTCCCCGCCGGGGTTCCCCTGAACCGCTATATGGAATATGAGCTGCACCAAGCCCTGGTGGAGGGAGTGGGCGTCGATCTCTTGGTGATGGGCCGTGGGGAGGGGGACGGCTGCTACTGCGCGGTCAACCATATCTTGCGGCATTACCTTGACAAAATCCAAGAAAACTATCGCTATGTGATCCTGGACAACGAGGCGGGGATGGAGCACCTCTCTAGACACCTCACCCAGGGGGTCGATTTGCTTCTCATCGTAAGTGATGCAAACCCAGTGGCGATCCGCGCTGCAGCCCGGATCAATGCCTTGGCAAGCGAGTTGAATTTGAGGATAAAAGAACGCTACTTGGTGCTGAACAATCTACGCGGCGAGGTCCCCGAGCGGGTGCAAGAGGAGATCAACCACTCGGAGTTAGAGGTATTGGGGGAAATTCCCCATGATGAGGCTCTAGCGCGGCTCAATCTGGAAGCACGGCCTCTTTGTGACTTGCTGCCAGTGGCCAGGGCATTATCGGCGATGGAGTCGATGCTCGGAAAGGCGTTGCGGAAGGAGGAGAAAGTTTGACAATGGAAATCCCTGATGTGAAGAAAAGTTGGACGAATCCCATCCATGCAGTCACGATCGGAGCCACCGCTAAAGAGGGTGGCACGCGGACCTCCACCGTTACGGTGGGAGGTGAAACCACACTCCCATTCTACCACTTCGAAGGGGAGATGCCGAACGCTCCGGTTATCGGCATGGAAGTGTGGGACATCCCTGCAGAGGGCTGGCCTGACCCGATTAAAGAACCATTTGCGGACGTAATGGCGGATCCCGGCGCGTGGGCGAAGAAATGTGTGGATGAGTACGGCGCTCAACTCATCTGTCTGCGTCTTAAAGGATGCGACCCAAACGGAAAAAATAAGTCCCCCGCAGAGGCGACCGAGGCTGCCAAACGTGTTCTCGAATCGGTCGGGGTTCCCCTCATCCTCTGGGGCTGCGGCAATACAGATAAGGACGCCGAAGTCTTTCCAGCGGTCGCAGAGGTGGCCTCCCAAGAAAACTGCCTACTTGGAACGATTACCGAGGGTAACTACAAGACCTTGACCGCCGTTGGCACGGCGTACAACCACAAGCTGATTGCCGAATCACCGGTGGACATAAATTTGGCCAAGCAGGTCAACATCCTCGCGATGGATGTTGGGTTCCCCCCGGAGAATATCCTGATCTATCCCAGCACTGGCGCACTCGGTTATGGGATCGAGTACGTCTACTCGATCATGGAGCGGCTGCGGATCGCGGGCCTTAAAGGGGACAAGGTCGTCGCCATGCCGATTCTGTGTGATATCGGGATCGAGGTGTGGGGGGTGAAAGAGGCCAAGGCTCCTGAAACTGAAGTCCCTGAATGGGGGGAGGAAAAGCGTCGCGGCCCGCTGTGGGAGGCTGCCACGGCCTATGTCTATCTCCTTGCTGGAGCCGATATTTTGATCATGCGCCACCCGGAGGCAGTGCGAATGACGAAAGAGACAATCAAACGCTTGATGGGAGGTGGGGCATGATCCTAATTGGGGAGCGGATCAACGCCGGATTTAAGGATATCGCCCGCGCGATCCGAGAGAAGGACCCAGCCCTGGTGAAAAGCTGGGCCGAGAAGCAGGCACAGCGTGGGGCCGACTACCTTGACGTCAATATCGGCGCCGCGTCCAGAAAGCCCGAGGACATGGCCTGGCTGGTGAAGACGGTTCAAGAGACCGTGCCCACCAAGATCTCTGTGGATTCTACAAACCTTGAGATCGTCGAAGCCGGTCTGGAGGCAGTGGACGGCCGCGGAGCAATGATCAACTCCACCACTGCCGATCCCGGAAAGCTCGAACGACTGGTCCCATTAGCGGTGAAGTACAATGTGAGCCTGCTCGGAGTGGCGATGGACAAACGGGGGAGCCCACCGGACGTCGAGCGGAGGGTGGAGAACGGTGCGATGATCTTCGCGGCTGCCGTGGAAGGCGGCCTTGAGCCGGATCAGATTATCCTCGACCCCATTCTCATGCCGCTTAAGTTCATGCAGGAGCAGGCGAAGAACGTGCTGGAGGCGATTGGTCAATACACGATCCTCTCCGATCCGCCACCGCACATCTCGGTTGGGCTCTCTAATATAGCCTCCAAAGCTGCCGAGCGGGGACTGATCCTTCGCACCTTTCTCGTGATGGCCATAGGACAAGGGCTCGATGCGGCGATCTGTAACGTCATGGATGATGAGCTCATCGCGGCGATTGTAACGGCAGAGCTGATCCTAAACAAAGAGATCTATAGCGATTCCTACGTGCGAGCCTTTCAGGCACGGCGTGGGCTTTAGAAGGAGGACAAGGTGACGCAGGAAAGGCCAAGAAGCATCGACAAAGCCTCTCAGCAGATGCTGAAAGTCGCTAAAGAAAACCAGTATACCACCGCCTGGGATCGCTTTGAGGCAATGCAGCCCCAGTGCAAGTTCGGAAGCGAAGGGGTCTGTTGTCGGATCTGCAGCATGGGACCCTGCCGGATCATCCCGGGCAGAACAGATCATGGGATCTGTGGAGCTAACGTGGACACGATCGCCGCACGGAACCTCATTCGGATGATCGCAGCCGGAGCTGCAGCTCACTCTGACCACGGACGAGATGTAGCTCATGCGCTCCTGTTGGCGGCCCAGGATGAGTCAAGCGATTACGAGATTAAGGATCCGGTTAAGCTCCGTGAGGTGGCGAACGTCTACGGGATTGGTCTCGATGGTGCCAGCGATCGAGAGATTGCCGTAGCCCTGGCCGAGCGAGCCCTAGCCAACTTCGGCCAGCAGGAGGGGGAGCTGGAGCTGGCACACCGCGCGCCCAAAAGAAGGGTCGAGCGCTGGCAGGAATTGGGGATTATGCCTCGTGGTATCGACCGCGAGATCGTCGAGATCATGCACCGCACTCACATGGGCGTCGATACCGATTATCGGAACATCATGCAGCAGGGGTTACGCTGTGCCCTCTCCGACGGCTGGGGTGGGTCGATGATCGCCACCGAGCTCCAAGACATTCTCTTCGGGACTCCCGCGCCCATAAGGGCCACCTGTAACCTGGGTACCCTGGAGAAGGATCAGGTGAACATCGTTGTCCATGGCCATGAACCGGTTCTCTCTGAGATGATCGTGGTGGCGGCTCAGGACCCTGAACTCCTGCAGCTCGCCGACAAGGTAGGTGCCAAGGGGATCAACATCGCTGGGATGTGTTGCACGGCTAATGAGATCCTGATGCGCCATGGGATCCCTGTCGCCGGAAACTTCCTTCAGCAGGAGCTGGCGATGATGACAGGAGCGGTCGATCTGATGATGGTCGATGTGCAATGCATTATGCCTGCGCTATCTGACCTCTCCCAGCGGTTCCATACCAAGCTCGTCAGCACCTCACCCAAGGCGAAGTTCCCCGGGGTGGAGCACGTCGAGTTCTCCGAGGAACACGCTTTGGATATTGCTAAACAGCTCCTCCGCATGGGGGTAGAGAATTTTGCAAATCGCGACAAGGCACCGTTCATCCCCCAGGAGACGATGGATCTAATCGGTGGTTTTACTGCAGAGTCGGTGTTCAACTTTCTCGGCGGGACCTATCGGGCTACATATCGACCCTTAAACGATGCGATCATCGATGGCCGACTGCGCGGTGCCGCGGGGATTGTTGGCTGCAACAACCCCAAGATCACCCATGACTTCGGCCACGTGGAGATGGCAAAAGAATTGATAAAAAACGATGTCCTGGTAGTGGCTGGCGGCTGCTCGGCGATCGCCGATGCCAAGGCTGGTTTGATGAAGCCGGAGGTGGCGTTTGAGCTTGCCGGTAAGGGCTTACAGGAGATCTGCGAGGCCGTGGGTATCCCGCCGGTCTTGCATCTAGGCTCCTGCGTCGATAACTCGAGAATCTTGATGACTCTCGCCCACGTGGTCAACGAGGGAGGTCTTGGCGAGGACATCTCCGATCTTCCGGTCGCCGGGGCGGCTCCGGAGTGGATGAGTGAAAAGGCCGTTTCGATTGGGTTCTACTTCGTCGCTTCAGGGGTGTTCACCACCCTCGGGATGCCACTCCCGGTTCTCGGGTCTGAAAATCTCACCAGACTTGTGACCGAAGAATTGGAGGGAACCGTCGGCGGAAAGTTTGCGTTCGAACCCGACCCGGTAAAGGCCGCCCATCTGATGATCGACCACATCGACAAGAAACGAGCCGCACTCAAACTCAAGGATGTGATGTATGCGTGAGCCATGGCAAGTATGAGTGGGATGCCGACAAGGGAGGAGCTAGAGCAGGAGATCGTGGCCTTGGAGGAGGAGTTGCGAGAGAGGAAGGCGGCCCTTCCCATTCATTCCGTCCACCCCGCGCACTTTGAGGCGATCGAGGAGTTGGGGGAGCGGATCGGGGCAAAAAGGGAGGTGTTGAAGAATCTGAAAGATCATGGGAAGGACGATATTAAGTTCGGATGATAAGGAGAGAATGGACCTGGAGACTATCATTGTAGATAGGGATTGGGATGAGGCGCTCAGGTTCATCCTGAAGGTGCTCGAGCCGAAGCTCCGGGCAAAGGCGAAGGGTGCCCCAGATACGAAAAAAGGGATGGGTATCTCTGGCTAAGAGGAGGCCTGGTTCATAATGTGTCTGGCAAGCGTTCAGAAGGGGAAGGGGACTGAGAAGGAGAACCTCCTAGAGGAGGTAGCGCTTATAAGGTTCGAGGGGGAGAAGTTGCTTCTGAGAACCCTCTTCGGCGAGGAGAGGGCCATCAAGGCCAAGATCAAGGAGATCGACTTCATGAACTCCACGGTCCTCATCGAGGAGGATTAGATGAAGGTCATTGTTGCGGGAAAGGGCGGCTGCGGGAAGAGCACCGTCTCTACCCTCCTGGCCAAGGCACTGGCTAAGAGAGGAAGCAGGGTACTGGTGATCGACACCGATGAGTCCAACTTCGGGCTTCATACGCATTTGGGGCTAAAGCGGCCCGAGGATTTCATGAACTACTTCGGCGGCAAGAAGGTCCTATTTGAGAAAGTCAAGTCCATTCAGAAAAGATGGGAAATAGATGAACTTCCTGCAGAGTATCTAACAGAGAAGGGAAACATAAAACTTCTCGCAATGGGGAAGATCTACGATTTCGGCGAAGGGTGCGCCTGCCCGATCAACGCCCTCTCCTCCAGGTTCCTGGAGATCCTGGAGCTAAAAGATGACGAGTTCCTAATTGCGGATACCGATGCGGGGATCGAGCACCTCGGCCGGGGGATCGAGCGGGGCTGCGATCTCATCCTGGCGGTTGTGGAGCCCTCCCAGGAGTCGATCGGGCTCGCCAACAGGATTACCGCGATGGTCAAGAGCATCGATAAACCGATCTACTACATCCTAAATAAAACCGATAGTAATACGGAAGCCCTCCTCCTTGAAGCCCTGGATGGGAGCAGAGTTATCGCGGCTGTCCCCCAGGATGAGCGGATCTTCCGCTACGGCTTAGAGGGAAGAGAGCTTGACCTTAACGTTGAAGGGATCGAGGAGCTGGTGGACTTCCTCTGCGGGCTTAAAGATTAGGCCGAACCTCTTCTTGATTTGGAGTACAAGGTGGAGGGCTAAGCCTGTGTGTTTCAATGCCTGATCGTTTCACAGTGCTGCAAACAGAAGCAACCCGCAAACTTGTGAAGAATCGACTACCCTTGCCAGAAGTGTTCTACTGGCGCTAGTGTATTGTTTCGAGTAAGCCCTGGCAAATCAAGTAATAAGCGATAGTATTTTACATTATGAACCATCCAGCAAGAGCATTGCCTCTTACAGTTAAAGACCGTCGGGTACTAGAGACGTGGGTTCGAGCTCGTTCCACTCCGCAACAAGTGGTTGAACGGGCGCGGATCATCCTGCTTGCGGCAGAAGGGATAGCCAACACTCATATCACCTAAGCTGTGGGTGCTAGTCGCCCGACCGCAGGGCACGGGGTCAGACGCTGTATCGGTTCTCAAGCCTCCTGATTCACACGTGAGTGGCACGGTTCAAAACTCGTCAAACAGGTCGCTCTGAAGGAACTTGAACTGCCTCTCAAGGGCTCAGTAGTGTCACATGATTAGGCGGTCTTTAATAGTAGCATTATGCTAACTTTGGGTTGCCCACTTAAAACAGCGAGGAGCCTAGAAAAAGGTCAGAAGGCGCGCAGCTTCTCAACTATAGCAGTTGGGAGGGTCGGGTCCGCATCGCCGGAGAGGATCTTTTCCACTCGTTCTCCCAGCTTATCCAACAGGGGCGTAGAAGGTGCCTTCGGCTGAATGATTCCCCGCTCGATGTAAGAGGGAGGGAGGTACAGGGATTCCTTGAAATTCTTCGCGGTGTGCGGGTGCTTTAAGTAAATTGTAGGACCTTTCCCACTGGCACTTGCACGAGCCACATCATCGATCACCGAGAGAGCAAGGTTCTCCTCAGTCAGGTGCAGCGGTCTCCACATGTGGCGAGCACGGGCGATCATCTCGTCGTTCAGTACTAAGAAACGTGCGTCATACAGGGACCCGTAGGCGAGGAAACCAACATCATGCACCACGGTGGCTCCTGACTGGAGTGTTAAGAGGATCGATTGAAATGCTTCCTCACCAGCCTGGGCATCTAGGTACTGCGCATCCGTGCATCCTGCCCCTCCCCAGGAAGGCAGATTATAGAATCGACCCATATCGGCATAGGCAGCGGTTGAGGTAGCACACTCCGGCGATCCGTAGCAGACGATGGACGTGCGCATATCGGTTGCCCAGGAATTCGATCCGAATATGAAGCCAGCCTTGGGGAATTTCAGTTGTAGTATGACTAGCGCAGCCAGCGACTCCGCCGCCCCCTGCACGAGAGCTCCCTCCATTGTCACCGGACCTCCACCACCGAGGTTAGGGCTGGCTACCCCCATAGTGGGAATACCCTTCTCACCACAGAACCACAGTCGCTCGACAACATGATCTTCGTATTTGAATGGAGACTCGGGCTGGACGTAAGTGATAAAGAATGGTCTTTCCCTGAACGCATCCGCGCTTCCCGCGACCAGTTTCGCCATCTCGTAAGGGATCTCAAGATCGGCTAGACAGGTCGAGGTCGCGACGATCGGTTTCGTCGAGTGGATCAGCATCTCACGGAAGACCGCGGGATATATCTTCGTTTCTTCGACATCCTCCGGCAACCCCATCGACATCACAAAATCGAATCCGGGTAGTGTTTCAAGTACCCGAACGTTGTCGATGACATCCTGTAAACGGGCTCGCCGTACCTGTTCTGTCTCGCGATCCATAACGTAGAGTGAATCGGAACCAGCCCCAAAGTAGACTCGATTAATCTCTAAGGGGAATTCCTTATCTTGTGTCTGGTTGTACCACGGCACGCTTGATGGGGCCCTAGCGATTGCGTCTTCTACCATCGCTTCTGGAAGGAGTATCCTTCCGTCTTTATCCTCTTTCGCCCCGGCCGCTTTAATAAGCTTGCGTGCTTCGGCATGAGGAAGGTGAATCCCCGTCTCCGATAACACCCTGAGCACGGCCTTGTGCATCTGCTCTACCTGGTCTTTCGCTAAAAAAGCAATAGGTGAGAATTCTTTCATCGATACTCCCTTTTCTGCTTACGGTGCCATTAAATCATCGATAGAGCCTCACTGCGCGTCGCTAGGTTGGTTTTAAATAACCCGCGAAGCGCTGTGGTCACCATCTTAGTCCCCGGTTTTTGTATCCCGCGAAGCGTCATACATAGATGCTCGGCTTCTATACGAACTAACACCCCATGGGGGGACAGCTTCTCCATAAATACGTCGGCCAACTGTGAGGTCATGCGCTCCTGGAGCTGCGGGCGGCTGGAGGCGATCTCCACCGCCCGGGCCAGTTTGCTGGCGCCAACGATCCTCTTGTCTTTCGGGATATATATCACAGCGGCCCTTCCAATGAACGGCAGGAGATGATGTTCGCATACAGAGTGAAACTGGATATTTCGCACGGCAACCATCTCGTCGTAGTCGGCGCGGAAGAAGGTGGCGATCACATCTCCTGGGTCACGGTTTATGTCCCGAAAGAAGTCATCGATAAACATCGAGCTGACACGCCGTGGGGTATTACGTAACCCCTCCTGAGTTAGGTCAAGATCCAGGCCTTCCATCAGCAGACGTACAGCCTGTTCCACCTTCTGCCTGTCCATTTCACCTTTTCGATGTATCCGCATCAAAACCGATCTTTGTTAAAAGAGACCGACAACCTCTTCGTCATCATCCACGTCGATATCCATAAAAGCCGGGTGAGTAGCCAGGCCAGGCATGGTGCTCATCTTCCCGATCAGCGGGTAGATGAAGCCGGCACCTACGCTGGCACGCACCTCTCGCACCGGGACAGCAAACCCGGTCGGTGCCCCTTTTAGCGTCGGGTCGTGCGACAGCGAGAGGTGCGTCTTGGCCATGCATATCGGCAGATTCCCGAAGCCCGCACGCTCGTAGTTCTCGATCTGCTTCTCGGCCAGTGGATCGTAGGTTACACTGTCCGCACCGTAGATGTCCTTGGAAATCTTGTCGATCTTCTCCTTGATCGACCAGTCCAGTGGGTAGAGGAATTTGAAGTTCGAAGGCTTTTCGCAGGCAGAGACGACGGCCTTGGCCAGCTTCGCGGCGCCCTCGCCGCCGTTAGCCCAGTGCGTGGTAACGACTGAGTCCTCCGCGCCTTGGCCGACAGCGTATTCGCGGATCATCTCCAGTTCGGCCTCGGTGTCATCCCGAAAGGCATTAACAGCCACCACGACGGGGATACCGAACTTGAGCGCGTTGTTGATGTGTACGCCGAGATTGCACAGGCCCTTCTCCAATAGCCGCAAATCCTCTTTGGTGTAGGCCTCATCCAGTGGCATTCCGGGCCTGACTGTGGGGCCGCCGCCGTGCATCTTGAGTGCCCGCACCGTTGCCACGAGCACGACCGCGTTCGGGATCAGGCCGGAGGTGCGGCATTTAATGTCGAAGAACTTCTCCATGCCGATGTCCGCGCCAAAGCCGCTTTCTGTAACCACGTAGTCGCCGAGCTTGATCGCTATCTTGTCCGCAATGATGGAACTGTTGCCGTGGGCTATGTTGGCAAACGGCCCTGCATGCACGAACGCCGGCTGCCCTTCAAGCGTCTGCAGCAGATTGGGCATCAACGCTTCCCTCATCAGGACTGTCACTGCACCGGCCACGCCCAGCTGCTCGACGTTGACAGGCTCGCCCTTTTTGTCGAGGCCCACTACCATCTTGCCAAATCGTTCGCGCATGTTCTCAAACGAGGTGGTCAGTGCAAGAATGGCCATGATTTCCGAGGCCACAGTGATATCAAAGCCAGTCGTCCGGGGGAATACCGGGCTTGGTGAGCCATCCTTCAGCTTGTCGTCATTGAAGCCGACCCGGATCTCGCGCAGGGTACGGTCGCACACGTCGACCACGCGTCGCCAAGAGATGGTGTCCGGATCGATGTCCAGGCGCTTCACACCGCGTTTGGCGAGCTGTGCGTCGGTCTGGCGGCTCTCGTGGTACAGACGCGTGTCGAGCGCGGCAGCGACCAGGTTGTGCGATACACTGATAGCATGGATGTCACCGGTGAGATGCAGGTTGAAATCCTCCATCGGGACGACCTGCGAGTAACCTCCGCCGGCTGCACCTCCCTTGATGTTGAAAGTGGGGCCCATGCTGGGCTGCCGAATGCAGCATATCACGTTCTTGCGCAGCTCTGAGCCCATAGCCTGGACTAGGCCGACCATGGTCGTGGACTTACCTTCTCCGAGGGGGGTCGGTGTGATGGCGGTGACGTCGATATACTTTCCGTCGGGCCGATCTTTGAGTCGCTTCAGGATATCGAGCTTGACCTTGGCCTTCCACATCCCGAACGGTTCTAATTCCTCTTCGTTGATGCCCACTTCCCGGGCAATTTGGGTGATCGGCTTGAGTTTCGCCTCTTGCGCGATTTGAAGATCCGATTTCATTCACTAACCTCCTGGTAATTTGGGTGATTAACCTCTTTAGATACTTATTCCTGCTTCCTGTCTATTTGCGCTGTAGGCTTGAGTTTCACCTCTTGCATGATCTTTAAATTCGACGGCATCTTAGCCTTTTTCATAACCGTTTCCTCCTTCAGGTTAAATTTCTCTCTAGGTCAAGGCCTGCCCCCTCCACGATCTTCGGCACGGCCTCCTCCCACTCGATTGCCATAATGTGAACTCCGTTGATCCCGGGGATCTCACGCATCTGCTGAATAATCTCCGTGCAAATTTTGATTCCTTCGTCTGCACGTTTCTCCTTCGGGGTTTTCTTCATCCGGTCCACGATCTTGTCAGGCACGTCCATACCTGGTACATTGGCGGCCATATAGCGCGCTGCCCCTAACGATTTGATCGGTCCCACTCCCGCAAGGATGTAAACCTTTTCGTCCAGGCCCATACCAGAGACCTTGCTCATGTACTCGCGGAATTTAGGTACGTTGTAGACCATTTGAGTCTGGATGAAATCGGCTCCCGCCGCTACCTTCTCAGCCAGCCGGTAAGGGCGGTATTCGAAGGGCGCAGCGAAGGGATTGGCCGCAGCACCTATAAAAAGACGCGGTTCGACCTTCATCTCCTCACCACACTGAAACTTCTTCTCATCCCGCATGTCCTTCACTATCTTGACGAACTGGACGGAGTCAATGTCGTAGACCCCTTTGGCCTCGGGATGGTTGCCGAAGGACATGTGATCGCCGCTGAGGCAGAGGACATTATTCATCCCGAGCGCCGCAGCGCCCAACACATCCATCTGGAGGGCGATCCGGTTCCGATCGCGGCAGGTCATCTGAACCACCGGCTCCAGCCCCTCCCCCTTCTGGATGAGGCAGGCTGCCCAACTGGCCATGCGGACCACCGCCGTCTGGCCATCGGTGACATTGAAGGCATCGGCATATCCCTTTATCAACCTTGCCTTTCTCTTGACCACTTCGGGATCGGCGCTCTTCGGCGGACCGAGTTCTGCCGTAACTGCAAAGTTCCCTGACTCCAGGACTCTCTCCAGATTGCTCTCTGTTTTCATAGGTTTTGTCCCTCCCATTATTCGAGGCTGAGTGGAGCAACCTCGATCTTGCGAGGCCTCTGCATCTTGCTCCAGTCCTTTGGCTCTCTCATTTCTCTTAGCCTGTCGAACTCACCAAACGCCTTCAGCCTCTCGTAGATCATCACCCAGGCGCAATCGCGCTCGGGGTCTACCTCGCACTTGCCATCTTTGGTAACTCCTCCACACGGGCCATTAAGAAACCCTTTGGGACACTGGGTAAATGGGCAGATGCCAGCGAGCCTGCCCAGCTCGCATTCGCCGCACTGCTGGCACTTCTCCTTAAAGAGAGAAGGCCCCCCTCCCATGTGACCTATGGGATTGGTTGCCGGGTAGATGGGCTTCTGGAGGCCGAATTCCTCCTCGATGATGAGCTCTCGCACGACTTGTAGTCCATCACCGCAGCTTAGCATCAGGATGGCATCGCATTCCTTGATCTCCTGGCGATACTTGCTCAGGCGCTCTTTGCTCCAGGGGGCGTAGCAGGTGAACTCCCCGAACGGTGGCGCAACAGTAGCAAGAATGTTCTTCCCGTGCTTCGAAAGGGTGTCTGCCATCTCTTTCACCTCCGGCTCGCCGCCGGTGTGGAAGACCGTGGCGCAACCGCCGCACCCAACCAAGACCACCTTCTCTTTGCCCTGGAGGTATCCGAGGATCTCCTCGAGGGGCTTCTGAGTCTGCCCGATCATGTTCTTCCTCCTTCAATTACGGTCTTGTCTAACTCTAATTCATTTGTAAACCAGCATCGCAATTTCCAGGCATTCCTGTATTGTTCTTACCTTCAGTTGTCAGATCGATATGCCTACTTCCGTGAGGATAGCCGGCACATATCGTTCCCAGCCCATCGTCATCAGATGTATCCCTTGACACATCTCCCGCGTCTCTCGGATGATGCGGGCGGTGATCTTGATGCTGGTGGCGACCTTATCGTTGGTCTCCTCCATCTCGGTGATAATTGAGTCGGGGACCTTTACTCCGGCCACGTTTTTGTTCATGTAGCGAGCCATCCCAGCCGACTTTAGAAGCACTAGTCCAAGCATCACCGGAACACCCAGCTTCTTTGCCTCTTCCATGAACCCCCTGAACAGTTCCGGGTCATAGACAGCCTGCGTCTGGAAGAACTGCGCCCCGGCGGTTACCTTTCGCTGCATCTTTAGCAGCTGAAGATCCATTGGCTCATATCCCGGCGTGACCACTGCCCCCAAGAGGAAAGAAGGTCTCCCCTGCAGCTTGTTTCCAACATGGTCATATCCTTCCTTAAGTCTGTTTGCGGTCATAAGCAGGGAGACTGAGTCGAGGTCAAACACCGGTTTTGCCTGTGGGTGATCCCCCAGTGTAACGTAGTCACCGGTGAGGCAAAGGACGTTCTCAATGCCCAGCGCATAGGCGCTTAAGAGATCGGATTGTAGCGCTATGCGATTGCGGTCTCGCGTGGTGAGCTGGAATACCGGTTCGAACCCTGATTCTTTGAGGAGACGGCAGGAGGCGAGCGACCCCAGCCGCATCACCGAGCTCTGCTGGTCAGTGACGTTGATGGCGTGCACCTTGCCGCGCAAGAACTCAGCGTTCTCCATCATCTCCGCGGTATCGGTTCCTTTTGGAGGGGCGACCTCAGCAGTGACGGCGAATTCTCCTTTTGCGAGAACCTGTTGTAACGACGTCATCCGTTATCACTCCTAGCTTTATCCCGTTCCAGAACGAGTGTCGATGGATTCGTATTTACCGAGTAGTCATGTACCTGTACCGAGGAAGCAAGAAACTCCTTAAGCCTTCCGATTTCCTTTAGACGATCGTAAATTTCTATCCACACGCAGTCGTTATCCGGGTTCACCTCACACTTCCCGTCCTTTGCTCCACCGCACGGCCCGTTCAGTAGTCCCTTGGGGCAGCGTGTTGCCGGGCATATTCCACCGGTCAGGTCCAGCACGCACTCCCCGCACATCGAGCAGTACTCTTTGAAGTGACCGAATCGCTCCACTGTTCCCAAGAAGAGCGTGTTGTTCGCCGGGTGAACGACCTTGCCGCTCGCTTCCTGAGCGATCTGAGCTCCGCCACCACAAGACATGACAAGCAGGGAATCTGCACGATCAATCTCTTCCTTAGCCTTTCGAAACTCCTTCTTTGCCTCGAGAAGGTTGCAGCCGGGACTCAAGACCACCCACCCCGAGACCTCTTTTCCTTCTTGTTCAAGGCGGGTCTTCATCTGTTTTACCTCCTCCTCCCTGCCTGTCTTGCAGACCGTGGCGCACTCTGCACAGCTGACGAGGAAGACTGTCTCTTCCCCCTCCAGGGACTGCAGGATCTCAGTAAACGGTTTTGCCTTCGTGATTATCAACTTCTATCCCTCCCTTTCACTTTGTTGTTGCAGCGTTAGGAGCTGTTCATCTGTCGGAAATTGCATGTGCGTGATAAACTTTTGAGAGAATTCTTTGACAAATGATAACTCAATATAGTTTATTTTTTTAATCAATTGCTGCAAGTGTTGTGTATTTCTGCGATTGAGCAGAACAAGCTTAGCCCCTTGCCCCGCAGTGTTTCCTAAAGAGATGACCCTCCCTACGCCGATTGAGGGGAGCAGGCCAGTGCGCAGCAGACTCAACGGGGAGAGCGAAGATCCGAAGGCACCCCCTACGAGGATGCGATCGATATCGCCCGAGTCAATCGAGGCATGCTCCAACATAACCTCAATCCCTGCTCTGATCGCCCCTTTCGCAAGCTGAACCTCACGGATATCCTTCTGGGTCAGATATACCCCATCAGAGAGGAGGAACCTGGCTTTCGTCCCCTCCCCTTCAATCTGTGATGAGAGAGGGTGCTCGGTTCTGCGGAGCCGCCCCGAACTGTCGATCAACCCAATCTCTCGAAGTGCAGCCACTGCATCGAGTAGCCCCGAGCCACAGATCCCCCGCGCCTCTTTCCCACCGATCACCGAACAAGAAAGCTTGCCATCCTCGATGGTCACCCGATGGATGGCGTCATCGAACGCGCTCATCCCCTGAGAGATCGAGGCCCCCTCGAAGGCAGGACCGGCCGCTGTGGAACACGCAAAGATCTTCTTGTCGACTGCTAGGACGACCTCACCGTTGGTCCCGATGTCTAAGAACAGCTCAATCGCGTCCTTCGTCCCCATATCTGCGTAGAGGATGCCCGCAACGATATCCGATCCCACGTAGGCTGAAACAGCAGGCAGGATCTCGACCCTGGCGAACGGGAAGACAGCCAGGCCAACCTCTTCGGCTCTGAGAGTCAAACCATTCTGGATAACAGGAACATAAGGGCTATGATCGATAGCCAAGGGGTCAATGCCGAGGAAGAGGTGAAGCATGGTGGGGTTTCCAACAACGGTAACCTTATAGACAGCGTCTCTTTTTATCCCCACCTCCCGCACCATCCTGGTGATGAGCTCGTTCAGCGCATCTACTACTAGTCTTCGAAGCTCTTCTGAGCCCTTCTTCTGTTCGCGAACGTACCCGATTCGGGATATTACATCGGCGCCGAAAGTGCTCTGCGGATTGCTGCCCGCGGCAACGGCCAGCTGGCGACCACCTACGAGCTCAAACAGGTAGCAAGCGATGGTGGTCGTTCCGATGTCAATCGCCACTCCGTAGATCTCATCTGAATGGTCGTCCGGTAAAAGGTTAAGAATCTCCTTCTCTGCCTTGATTACCGTCAGGGAGAATTCGTTATCACGCAGGATGGAGGGCAGCCTCTTTAAGACCGGTAGAGGAACCGTCAGCTCTTGCCCTAACCTTTCCTGCAGTCGGAGAAGATCTGCTCGCTGATCATCTCGTCCGGGGGGCGATAGCTGGAGAAAGTGCGCGTCTATTCCAGGGTCGATCTCTCCCCCTTCCAGAGGGCTGTCCTTTTGGCTCTTAGCATCCAGTTGTCCTGTCTGTGTCGTCAGATAGATCGCTGCTTCACCTTCCACCTTGTGGAGGCAGGATAATCGCCAGCCACCCTCGATCTCCTGTGAGTTGA
>JAUWNS010000211.1 GCA_030612485.1 Candidatus Bipolaricaulota bacterium | reverse complement strand
TCGATCTCCTCCTCACAGACAAGCTGCAAGCGTGCGTCGATCGTTAAATAGAGATCCTCCCCAGGGATCCCCTCCTCGATCGTCTCGGTGCTATAGGTCCGCCCATCCGCCCCTTTGAGGACGTGAAGCAGCGTTGGAGTTCCGGAGAGGGCCTCATCGAAGGCGAGCTCCATCCCTTCCAGCCCGTGCCCATCCGTCCCCACAAAGCCGAGGAGGTTGGAGGCAAGCGATCCTTGCGGGTAGCAGCGCTTCCATGTGTCGATGAAGATCAACCCGTAGGCGAAGGCGTCTTTAGCACGGCGTTCGATCCTCTTTGCCGCTTCCAGATTAACGGCGCGATCGATCCAGGTGAAGTAACCCTGGCGGTATACCAGAGGGGTTAGATCTTCACTCGAACGTCCGAGTTCCTCGCTAAGGATCTCGACGAGTGCCTCCGGCTTGGTCATGTTAAAACTATCGACCGCGATGGCGACAGCCCTTACGTCAAAGGCGAAAGGGGTGCCGTTACGATCGTAGATCGTCCCGCGTTGGGGGAGGATCTCGATGGTTCGTTCCTGAGTGGCGCGTGCTGCGGCGATCCAACGATCGTGTTCCACAACCTGGAGCTTGACCAAACGACCTACTATGAGGAGGGCGATAAGTAACAGCCCTATCGCAAGGATAAGGACACGCCTTCCAGTATCCCTGGCCTCTTGCTGCTTAGGGGGCGATCGGTACATAGCGGATATTGGACGGTTCGATCATGTGGAGTATCTCACGGGCGATGCGGGAGACGCGCTCTAAAGAGAACGCTTGCCCAATCTGGAATTCCAGATAACGGTTCACCTCCCCGGTCGAGGTGAGCATCGCTCGCATACCCTCCCGCTGCGCTGTCAGATCGAGGATTGTCGTCCCCTGCCAAAGGTAGAGGAGGCAGAACCCAGCGAGAACCATTGCTGCCAGCAGCACGAAGATCGTTGCATGAGGCCAGGTAGTAGCCTCTGTACGAACCCGTCGCCGGGCCTGCCCGATTGGGTAGCTGATCGTCCCCATCTTCTGGTATGACATCGTCTTCCCACGATAAGGGAGCACGGGACCGTCATCCCGGACATTTGTCGACGCAAAAAGCGAACTCGATTACCTTCTGCGCCATGAGCTGCAAATTTGACTGGGTCCACGACGGACCGACCTATCGGATCATTCTTTATGCTTTACGAATGCGCACGATCATACTAGAATAACAATGAACCGGAGGTAGTGATGAACGTCAAAGAACGTCCGAATCATAAGCTGCATATTCAAGTGCTTCGCCGCATGTCGCCTGAGGCTAGGCTCCTAAAAGCCTTTGAGCTATCGCGATTTTCCAGACAGCTCTTCGTCCATGGATTACGCAAGCGGTTTCCTCATCTGACAGAGGATGAACTGAAGAGAGTGTACCTGGGACGCCTGGACAAATGTCACAACAGGAACTACTGAAAAGGGTTGTTCAGGCACTTGCTAACGCGGGTGTCGAATACATGTTGACCGGTTCTGTCGCTTCAAGCTTGCAGGGAGAACCGCGATCGAGTCATGCTATAGATATGGTTGTTGCCATTGAACAGAAGGCCGCAAGAGACCTGATTAAGTCCTTTCCGCCTCCTCGTTTCTACCTGGACGAAGAGAGCATCGTCGAGGCGATCGTGAGAAGGGATCTATTTAATCTCATTGATGTAACCACAGGAGACAAGGTTGACTTCTGGCTACTGACAGATGAACCCTTCGATCGGATGCGTTTTTCGCGGCGGTACATCGAAGAGGTAATGGGGATGCACATTACTGTCTCTACTCCTGAGGACACGATCTTGGCAAAGCTGAGGTGGGCCAAGCTCTCCGGAGGCAGTGAAAAGCAGTTCACGGACGCCTTACGTGTTTACGAGGTGCAATTCGGAACGCTGGACATCAACTATTTGCACGATTGGGCGAAGAAGATAGGTGTGGTGGATTTGCTGAAAAAGATTGAGACGGAAGCAGAGATGATAGAGTGATATCAGAGACGAGATCTAGGTTTGTACATCGAGTTTCCTTGCCGCACGCAGCTTGGCGCTGCGGGCGCGGGGGTTCTTTGCGACCTCCTCAGGGGAGGGGCGGATCGGCTTTTTGGTAAGGATCTCCATTTCCACTTTCTTATTGCAGACACAGATCGGAAAATCGGGCGGACAGGTACAGGAGAGCGCCTTATACCGGAAAAACTCCTTCACGATCCGATCTTCGAGGGAGTGAAAGCTGATCACCACGATCACCCCGCCGGGAGCAATGGCTTGGAATCCTGTTTCTAGTCCCTCTTTCAGGTTCGTAAGCTCCTCGTTGACCGCGATCCGCAACGCCTGAAAGGTGCGCGTTGCCGGATGAATCGTTTTAGGGTGGAACTTTCTTGGGATCGCACTGCGCACGATCTCCGCGAGCCTCCCCGTCGTTTCGATCAATTCCTTCGCCCGTGCCGCAAGGATGGCGCGCGTGATCCGCCGTGCGAACCGCTCCTCCCCGTAATCACGCAGGATGCGGACAAGCTCATCTTCCGAGGAATGGTTCACCAGTTTGGCAGCGGTCACTTGCTCTGTGGTATCCATACGCATGTCGAGTGGCCCATCGCAGCGGAAGCTGAACCCACGATCGGGCGTATCGAGTTGGAGGGAGGAGAGCCCAAGGTCGAGGAGGAAGCCGGTGATTTTATCGATTCCCAAGGCATCCAAGTGTTCGCCAAGGTCGCGGTAGTTTCCGTGGATCAGCCGGACCCTCCCCTTGAATGGAGCAAGGCACCGCGCTGCGTGAGACAGAGCCTCCTCATCGCGGTCAATCCCGATTACTGTAACTCCAGGCTCCGCTTGCAAGAGTGCTTCGGCATGGCCACCGAGGCCGACCGTTCCATCGACGACTACCCCACCGGGGCGAGGATCGAGTAGGGAAACGACCTTCTGAGAGAGCACAGGCCGGTGAATCGGGTGGTCCACTTTAGTCATCACACGCTCCTCAGACAGATTCCAACCTATCGAGAAATGCCACAACCGCGGCCCTCGTCTCCTCGTGTATCCTGCGGTAAGCCCCCCGCAGAGCCTCCCGATTCGGTGGATCATCGAGGATCTGGAGAACTTCCTCGACCGATGGGAACATAGCATACGGGATACGAGGACTGTTGTACGAGGCGCCCTCCTCGACGAAACGCTCGACCTTCTTGTCGTCGGTGATGGCGAACATCGGCGTCCCTGTGCGCAGGGCGAACTCGAGGGGATGGAGGCGGGATGAGATGAGGAGATCGGCCCTTGCAAGCTCTGCGCTCGCCTCCTCAACGGAAATAGGGAGAACTATCCGGCACGGGAAATCGAGCTGTTGCACGATTGACTCTGCCAGAGAACGATCCTCCGCAGGGAAGAAAGTGAGGAAGACGAACGAGACGTTTCTCCTTGCATTAATCCCCTTCAGAAGGGCAACAAACCGCGTAGCTTTCCCTGCCCCCTTAAGAGATAGAACGATTCGCACCTCGCCTTCATGCTGTTCCTCCAGCAGCTCTTCCCACGGAGGAGTGAGGTAGAAGAGATCACCGCCCAACTCTCCGTCAAGGCCCAGCGACTGGACGAAGTCGAGACTCCCTTGATCACGGCAGCCGATATAGTGCACTTTGGAGAGCGCAAACCGCGTCATTGCTTGTGCGAACCGTCCGTTGATCGGGCCGATCCCCTGACCGAGGAGGAAGACCGGCCTGCGAAGAGACCGTGCAAGTAGGATGAGAGAAAGGTAATAGAGGAGCGAGCGGGTACTCGTCTTGTTTTGCAGGAGTCCTCCACCGCCAAAGATAAGAGCCGCTGAACGGCGCAGCCCCGCAAAGACGGCGAGCGGATGCGCGCGGTTCACCTCGTTTGTATCCTGTGGCTGCGAAACGAGCCAGACCGGTTTCAGGCCCTCTCGCTCGTTCAGAGCCGCGCGCAAGGCCACGCGGATCGCCTCGTCACCGAGGTTCCCGTACCCGTAATATCCGGC
>JAUWNS010000218.1 GCA_030612485.1 Candidatus Bipolaricaulota bacterium | reverse complement strand
CTCTTCAATCTGAGCAGGGTGGATCCTCCCATCCTCTATGAGACGGGCGAGGGACATCCGCGCTACCTCGCGTCGCAGGGGGTGGAAGCAGGAGAGGACGACCATCTCCGGCGTATCATCGACGAGGAGTTCGACCCCGGTGAGGGCCTCGAAGGTCTTGATGTTCCGCCCCTCGCGTCCGATGATCCGCCCCTTGAACTCCTCCGAGGGGATGGGGACTGAGCTGACGGTATGCTCCTCGACATATTCAGCGGCGTAGCGTTGCACGGCCGTGGTAAGGATCCGTGCCGCGCGCTGTTCCGCCTCCTCCTTGGTCCGACGCTCAACCTCCTCCACCTTGCGGGAGAAGAAGCGTTGCGAGTCGGTCTCGACCAACTTCAGCAGGTGGTCACGAGCCTCCTGCTGACTCCAACCAGCGATCTGTTCCAGGCGCCTCTTCCCATCGGCGAGGAGGCGGATCCCACTCTCCTTCAGGTGCTCCAGCTCCCCTTCATCCTTGCGCAACGAATCCTCGATCTGTTCGAGGTAGTTCGATTTCTTCCCCAGGCGGTCCTCACGTTGGAGGATCCTCTCCTCCATGCGCGCGAACTCCTCCTCGCGGCGCTTGGCGCGCTTTTCCAGCTCGTCGCGCAGCTCCTGGGCCTCCTGCTGTGCTTCCAGGGTCTTCTCCCGTTTCAGCGCGTCCGCCTCTTCCTGCGCTTCCTGTAGAAGGATTTCCTCCTTATGCTTGCGCGGTATCTCCCCTAGGAGATACCCCAAGGCGAGCGCCGCCGGTATACTGAGTCCAAGTCCAATATAGCCCATTAATCCCATCGTCCCCTCACTCCCTTCTTGCGGGTTGCACTTTCGCAACCTCACCGATCCTCATTATACCCGTTTTCCCCCTTCGACATGCAGTGCGGCGGGGAGGAAGAGAAGGCTGAATGTGAGAGTGAACCCGATCCCCATAAGGGCAGAGACCCCCAGGATGCGCAACCCCGGGGTACGGGCGAACAGAAGACTCCCAAAGACGAGCATCGTCGTTAGCGAGGTGACCATCACCGCGGCTGCAGTCATCCGCCCTCCACGCTCGACCGCCCCCTCCGGGTCGATCTTCCGTTCCTCCGTGTACCGATGTATGATATGAATCCCGTTATCGACTCCAATCCCGATCAGGAGCGGGGAGATCGTGATGTTGATGAAGTTGAAATCGATTTGTAAGAGCCGCATCCCGCCAAGCATCCAGATGTACCCTAGGATGAGAGGGGAGGCCGCGAGGAGTGCACGCATCCCTCCTCCCAGGCTACGCCACAGGGTCAGAGCGATCAAGAGAGCAGCCAATACAGTCGACACGAGAAAATCCCGCTTCATATAGTCCTGGAGCTGTCTGGCAACGAGGGGCATTCCAAAGAATTTATCCGAGAAGGAAGAGGCGAACGCATCGAATTCGTCCATCTTCTCCGCCTCATAGATATCTGGTATCATCCGTGCCTGGATGATGTAATCGCCATTTGGGGCTAGATATCGGGAGCGAATCCCATCGGGAAGGCTCTTTAAGATATCGCGCAAGAGGGTCGCGACAGGAGGGAGATCACGGGCCTGTGCAAGGTGTCGGTCGAATGAGGCGAGTGTATCCCGGAGAGCGAGGATCTCCACACGCGCCGCTGAGACATCCAGCGCGCCCAGTTGTTCATGTATCTCTCGCAGTTGTTTCTGGATCGCGTTGCTCGAAAGGGCGATATCAACCCCGCCGCTCAGCGACGCCACGTACTGCAAGAAGCCGAACTGGGTTAGCAAGGTGCGGATCTGTGCCTGAGCCGAGGCACGTTCGGCAAGGTTCTGATCGAGAAGATTCAGCTGATCGATGTACGCCCCGATGTTCAGGTTGTTCAACACCTGCTGTTGCTCCGACAAGTTGACCGGGAGGAGCTGCTTCGCGGATTCGATCCTTATGACCATGTCGCTCGTCTCCAGGTGTTCGACCACCTGGGAGAGCTCCTCTTCGGAGGAGGCGAAGAAGGTGAAGTAGTTCCCGATTCGGGTGCCCTCCTCACCAAAGTAGGTCAAAATATCGTTTAGAACCTGTTGGCTCTTCACGGTTGGGATCATATCCCTACTCGAGAAGATGAACCGTGTCTGCGCCGCCTGAAAGGCGATAAAGAAGGTAAGGACGAGGAGGATGACGAGTATTGCGCGCCCCTTCGCGGTCACAGCCCGGAAGTAGCTTGCAAGGTGCGGGGCGTAGCTGATCACACTCTCCCGGTGGTGAAACCGGAACAAGAAGTGAAAAAGGGTGATCAGGGCAGGAAGGAGAAAGATGGTGACGAGAAAGGCGATGATCACCCCCATACTGGTGATCACTCCCATATCGAACAGGGCGCGGGACCGGGAGAAGAGAAGGCCGAGGAAGACAATTGAAGTTGTGAGTGCCGCTAGAGCTGAGGCCTCCCCCTTCTGGAGCACAGCCGTGTACAGTGACCGGTTGAGGGAACTCCCCTTGCTCCTCTCCTCGGCGTAGCGTGAGATCAGGTGAATCCCGTAATCAATACCCAAACCGAGGACGAGCGCCGGGAGGAACGAGGTTACGAGGTTGAACCCGCCAACGGCGAACTTTGCCCACGCCATCGTCAACACCACACTGATCAATAGGGGGATCACCGCAATGACACTGTAGAAGATCGCTCCGAGCGCGAGGAAGAAGATGACAAGAACCCCGACCGAGGAGATGATCGTTGTGTGCAACATGTCGGCGTTGATGACGAAGTTCGTCTCCGTATTGAACGCGTAAGACCCGGTCACCCCCACGGTGATCCCGAACTGGGATGGGTCAACCTGTGTCAGGTTATGCTCGACCGCCTTCATTACCGCTGTGCTGTACGCGACTCCCCGTTGAGACGGGAATCGGGGCTGTAGCGTGATCAAAAGGTGCTTTCGATCGCTCGAGAAGTACGGTTGCGGAGTTCGGGAGACCGCCTCCTCTCCAGGGGCGAAGATCTCGGACAATCCTTGCACGTCCTCCGTCATTCCGGGGAGGGCGGGGATCGCAGCGATCGCGCCAATAACAGTCTTATTGATGATCTCCACCTGTGCCAGCGCCTCTTCGATCGAGGAGAGATCACTCTCATTCCCCACGCTCAAGTCTCCCCCGTAGAGAGACTGATCGAAGGTCTCACTCATCTGTCGATAGGCATCGCTGAGGTCGCGCACCTGGAGGTGGGAGAGCTCTCCATGTGCAATCGAGCCCTTGACCCGATCGATGTTCTCTTCGATACCGGCAAGTTCTTCCTTGTTCAGGCGATAGAGGAGAAGGTATTGATCAGGGATCTCCGGGGACAGCTCCTGTTCATAACTCACCTCCAAGAACTCCGAGTCTGCAGAGAAGACCTGGGTAATTGCCCTGGCCCCAGCGAGGAGACGATCCTCCCGATCGGAAGGATCTACACCCTCAGTCTCCTGTAACGTGAGAAGGAGACCGAGGTAGTCCGTCTGCAAGAGCGCTTCCTCGGTCTCCTTGTACTCGTCGATCAGTGGGTCGTTCTTGGGGAGAAGGTCGAGAAAGGAGGTCCGGATCGGGATATCCCGGACATAGTAGACGCTCGCCCCGGTTATGAGGAGAGTCAGAATGAGGATCCACCACGCGTAGTACCGACTGACCCGAAAGACGCGGTGAAAGATACGCTCCTTGATCGGTCTCATGGTCACCGTCCGCGGCCGATCAGCTGGCCTCCTCGCTCGGGCTCGTCACCTC
>JAUWNS010000102.1 GCA_030612485.1 Candidatus Bipolaricaulota bacterium | reverse complement strand
AATAGTCCTTTATCGAAACGGGAGCGATGTCGCTCTCTCGATCGTCGATGGTACTCTCCTCATGAAGGATCATGAGCTCTTGACCCTGGATATGGAGGCGGTCCGGCATGAGGCCACTGTTCAGGCAAGACGGCTGTGGGGGATGAATTAAGATGACCAATTTCAAGACTAGCATTGGCGGACTAGAACTGAGGAATCCGTTCATCCTGGCCTCCGGCCCACTCTCCTACGATGGTGAAGCGATCCTGCGCGCCCATCGAGCCGGCGCCAGCGCGGTGGTGACAAAGACAATCAGCAGGGTCCCGGCAACGAATCCAATACCGCACATCGCAAGGGTCCCTGGCGGACTCTTAAACGGGGAGAAGTGGTCGGATCTACCGTATGAGCGCTGGATCGAACGAGAGATTCCGCTTGCCAAAGAGGGAGGGGCGATTGTGATCGCAAGCTTGGGCCTTACTCCCGCCGATGTCGCAGCGCTCGCTCGTCCGATCGCGAAGGCCGGGGCCGATGCCCTGGAGATTGCCTCCTACGACGGGGCGTCCTTGGTCCCCATGGTGAGAGAGGCGGCTAAAGGGGTCGAGATACCGATCCTCGCCAAGGTGAGTAGCAACTGGCCGGATGTGGCCGAGATCGCAGCAGCCTGTCTGCAGAACGGTGCAACGGGGATCACGGCGATCGACTCGATCGGTCCGGCACTCCGGCTCGATATCGAGAGACGAGCACCGCTCCTTGGAAGTGGTTACGGATGGCTGACCGGAGGGATGATCTTTCCAATTGCGTTACGGGTCGTTTCCCAGATTGCGCTTGCAACGGGAGCCCCCATCGTGGGAACCGGCGGGATCGGAAGCGTCGATGACTGTCTGGAGATGTTCATAGCCGGTGCTCGCGTGGTGGGCCTTTGCACCCTCCCCATGCTGCGCGGGCTCTCGTCCTTCGCCGATCTCGAAGAGAAGCTCTCGACGCGCCTTCACGAACTGGGCTACCAGAACCTTCAAGGTGCGATCGGGGCGGCACTCCCCTCGTTGAGAGAGTACGAAGGAGCCGCTGAGGTCGGCCTGCCCATGAAGGAGAAGGGAGACGTGGCAGGGGCGTCGTTCGCTTGGGAAGAGGGACGGTGCACCGCTTGCGGCCTCTGCGTACGCATCTGTCCGTACAGCGCACGCACGAGCCCTGAGGAGGTCGACCTTTCACGTTGCCGATTCTGCGGGCTCTGTGCCTCGGCCTGCCCTACGGGGGCACTCGATCTGGTAGTAGAAGGGAGCGAAGAATGATGGACTTAGTGGTACGCGGAGGGAGCATTGTTACTCCTCATGGAATCATCCGTGCGGATCTAGGGATCACCGCGGAGAGGATCGTTGCCATCGGCCTTGGTCTTTCGGGACGGGACGAGATCGATGCTTTTGGTAAGCTCGTCCTTCCCGGCGTGATCGACGCACACACCCACATGGCTGCCGAGAACTACGGGATCGCCTCGAGCGACGACTTCCTCTCTGGAACGCGGGCTGCTGCCTGCGGTGGGGTGACGACGATCATCGATTTCACCGTTGGGACCCAAGAGACCTCGATCCCTGAGGAGATCGAAGCGCGCAAACAAGAGGCTGCTCCCTCGGCGATCGACTACGCGCTCCATGCGGAGGTCATCGGTTGGAAGCCCGGGCAGGAGAAGGAGCTTGAGGATGCCCGATACGCCGGCGTAAGGAGTTTCAAGTTCTACATGGCTTACGGCTCGTTAGGTCAACGCGCGGATACAGGCGTTCTATATCACGCCTTCCGCAAGATTGAAGAGATCGATGGCGTGGCGATGGTCCATGCGGAGGACGATCCGATCATCGAGTCGCTTGTGGCGAGGCTCTCCCCTGAGCAGAGAGCCACTATGTCCGCTTATCCCGGGACCCGGCCAGCGCTCTGTGAAGGAGCGGCGATCGAACAGGCAATCTACCTCGCCGAACAGACTGGAGCCAGGTTGCACGTGGTCCATGTCAGTTCCGCGCTCGGACTCGAGGCGATACGCCAGTCACGGTCGCGCGGCGTGCGGGTAAGCGGAGAGACCTGCCCGCAGTACCTCCTGCTGACAGAGGAGGCCTACGAAGGGGCAGAGGGACCGCAGTTCTCGGTGATGCCCCCGCTGCGCACAGGAGCGGATCAGGCTTTATTGTGGGAAGGACTGCTCGATGGCACGCTCGATCTTGTGGCGACCGATCACTGCCCGTTCACACGGGAGCAGAAAACTTGGAATGGATCGTTCTTAGACCTTCCCTACGGCCTTCCCGGGGTGGAGACCCTCCTCCCTCTCCTCTATTCCGAAGGGGTGGGGAAGGGACGCCTCTCGTTGATCGATCTTCCCCGCCTGCTCAGTGAAGGGCCGGCGCGGGTGAACGGCCTCTACCCGCGTAAGGGGACCCTCTCGATCGGTTCGGACGCGGATATCGTGATCTTTGACCCCGAAAAGGAGTGGACGATTCATGCCGAGAACCTGCACATGGCGACCAATTTTTCTCCCTATGAGGGAAGGCTAGTACGTGGAGCAGGCGAGACGACGATATCCCGGGGAAGGATCGTCTACGTTGACGAAGCCTTCCAAGGGAAAGAGGGCGGGGGAAGGTTCATCCCTTATGAGAGGTAAGGGATATTAGTTTGACAGCCAACTTCGACTGAGTTAAGGGGGTACAACGTGATCCAGAGTGACGGGGAGAGACTGAACGAGCTGAAATCCCAGATCAACGCGGCATACGGACGGGAACCACTCGACCTCCTCGTTAAGAATGTCCGGTTGGTTAACGTGTACAGTGGCAATGTCGTCTTGACGAACATCGGGATCAAGGCGGGGCGGGTGGTTACCATCTCTCCGGAGAGTCCTCCCGTGAGGCCGATCGCGATCTTCGAGGGCGATGACATGTACGCGATCCCTGGCCTGATCGACGCCCACTGCCATATCGAATCGACCCTCCTCACCCCTGCGGCGCTCTCCGAGGTGATCGTCCCCCAGGGGACGACGACCCTGTTGATCGATCCGATGGAGATCGCCAACGTTGCGGGCTATGAGGGACTGATAGCGTTCATGCACAGGATTGACGCATTGCCGTATCGGATCTTCATCGAGGTCTCATCGCGGGTTCCGACGGCGCCCGGGCGGGAGACGACCGGCGGCGTCCTCGGCGTCGAGGAGACAGAACGCCTCCTCGATCACCCGCGTGCGGTGAGCCTGGGTGAGCTCGATCCATCGAAGATCGACCGTCTCAGCGAGGAACACCTATCGAAGATCATCGCTGCGCACCGGCGTGGAAAGATCGCGAACGGACACGCTATCGGGCTCGACGGCTTGGCGCTTCAGGCCTACGCAACCGCCGGGCTCTCTGACGATCACGAGTGTGTTACCTTTGCGGAGTTGCGGGCGCGCATGGAACTGGGGATGGCGGTGATGATCCGCGAGGGATCGAGCGAGCGGAATCTCGACGATCTGATTAGGGGTGTGATCGAATACAGAATAGATACGCGGAATCTTATGTTCTGCACGGATGACAAACACACCTCCGACATCCTTTGCGAGGGACACATCAGCTACAATGTTAACCGAGCGATCGAGCTTGGCCTCGACCCGATACAGGCGATTCAGATGGCAACACTGAATACCGCGCAGCACTTCCGCATCGATCACCTGATCGGATCGATTGCACCCGGTCGGCACGCAGATTTCATCCTCTCTCCTTCCCTCGAGCAGATCGAACCGGAACGCGTCTTCGCCAACGGTAGGCTTGTGGTGGAGGAGGGGCGTCTTGTTGTCGATCTCCCTCACGTTTCCTACCCCGATAACCTACGGCACACGGTCAAGTTACACCACAAGCTCATTGACGATGCCTTCACGATGCCAGGTAGCGGTGAATCGATCCGCGCCCGTGTGATCGAACTCATCTCTGGACAGATTGTGAACAACGCAATAGAGGCAACGCTGACGGTGAAGGATGGTATTGTCCTCCCGGACGTCGAACAAGATGTCCTCCCGATCTGCTGCGTGGAACGTTACGGGAAGAACGGGAATATCGGCCGCGGGTTCATTCACGGGTTCGGCCTCAAGAAGGGAGCGATCGCCGGGAGCGTCGCCCACGATCACCACAACATCGTTGTTGTCGGGGTCGACCCACACGACATGCGGATCGCTGTGCAGGCTCTGGTCGAAGCGCAGGGCGGATTCGTTGTTGTTAAAGAAGGGGCGGTGCGGGCCCTCTTACCACTCCCCCTTTGCGGTCTGATGAGCGAGGAAGAAACAGTGGTGGTCGACAAGAAGCTCGCTGCTGTTAGGGACGCTGCTCGTGATCTCGGCTGTACCCTAGAAACGCCGTTCATGGCCCTCTCGTTCGTCTCCTTGCCGACCGTCCCCGAGTTGGGGATCACCGACCACGGACTGGTGGACGTCAAACAGCACAAGATCACAAGTTTATTCCTGGACTGAGGGGCCCTGCGAGATTTGTACCCGTACGATCGGCTTGACACGTGGATCCGGTAATGCTATCATACAACTTGGCCGAATGACAGGCCACCCACAAAAGGAGTGACTCGATGCCCTTTGAAAAGGTGCGTCCAAGAAAGGTCTCCGCGATCGCCGCCGAGCAGATCATTGAAGCTATCAAGAACGATAGCTTCCCTGTAGGAAGCAAGCTCCCCTCTGAATTTGAGTTGGCAGAGCAGATGGGGGTCAGTCGCCCCTCGATTCGGGAGGCACTGTCTGCGTTGCAGGCGGTCGGCCTGATCGAATCGAAACCAGGTAGTGGAAACTACGTTCGCAAGTCACCCTCCTCGGATGAGGAAGAGAGCGCACCTCACCTGATCGAGAGCGAGGCCGGCTGCCTCGAGGTAATGGAGGCACGTGAGGTACTAGAGCCTCCGATCGCGGCATACATCGCCCGGAAAGGAGCGAATGGTCATTTCGCAAAGATCGAAGGTATCCTTCAGGAGATGCGAGTCCAGGCGCAAAGCGGCAATTTCAGCTCCTACTTCGAGGCCGATAAGGAATTCCACTTTGCCCTTGCTGAAGCCACAGGGAACCGGCTGATCACAGCGGCCGTGATCCCCCTGATCAACTCTATGGATCAGAAGATCTACCGCGAGTTCACTCATCACTACTATCTCAAGAACGTCTCCGACCTGGAACAGGTAGTCGAGTTGCACAGCGAGATTTTGCACGCGATCGTGCAAGGCAACCCGGAATTAGCCTTCGATAGGATGTCCGAACACTGGCAGCGGATGCATGAAATCTGGGAAGCATGAGAAGATAGAGCAGGCGGAACGTGTTATTCATCTATTCCTATCCTCAAAATTGGAAGAGGGAGGGAGGTGAGAGCTAGAGGACAGAATCTGTTTTGTTGGAATAGGTCAACAAGTCAACGAAAAAACAACAGGAGGCAATAATGAGTCGTAAATGGACTCTGTACAGTGTTTTTGTTCTTTCGCTCGTGCTCCTCATCGGAACTGGTTTGTCCGCATTGGGAGGAGAGGGGCCGAGCTACGGCGGAACGCTTCGATGCGCTCTTGCTTCGGAGCCGGGAAAGCTTGATATGCAGATGGATACAGGTGTAGCAGCCAGTATCCCTGCACGGCACATATTGGAAGGATTATTTGCATTCGACAAGGACTACACGCCCCAGCCGATGCTTGCACTCAGCTGGAATCTCGATGAGACCGGAACGACGGCGACCTTCTACCTGCGACGTGGGGTTCTGTTCCACAACGGCGAGGAGATGAAAGCTGATGATGTCATCGCATCGATGAATCGCTGGGGCGAGTACGGCTTGACCTCGAAGGCTCTGTGGAGTCACGTGGTCGAACTAGTTGCTCTGAACGATTACACCATTCAGATAACCCTGGATGAACCGTTCGCGCCGATGACTACCTACCTGGCAAACATCTACGGCGGGCCGAGCATCTACCCGAAGGAGATCGTCGAGGTCGCTGGTGATCAGCCGATCGCGCCGGAAGACGTCATCGGGACAGGGCCATACACGTTCGTGGAGTGGAAGGCCGGGGACTACATCCTCCTCGAACGCTTCGCCGGCTACGCGAGTTCGCCAGCCGCTGCGAGCGGTTTCGCTGGCGAGAAGGTCGCCTACTTCGACAAGCTGCAGTTCTTCTTCGTCTCCGAGGACAACGCTCGTCTTGTCGGAATCGAGTCGGGAACCTACGACTACGCCGTGAACATCCCGAACGACCTCCTAGTGAGCGTAGAAGGGAACGCCGGTGTGGTCGCGATCATCACCGACCATCCACCGATCTACCCGATCGCGCTCATCAACAACAGGAATAGCCTCCTGGCAACCAACTACGCGCTGAAGCGAGCGGTCATCACCGCACTCGACATGGAAGCGATCATGCTCGCCGGTTACGGGGATCCGACGTTCTGGAGCCTGAATTCCAGCTACTTTGCCCCGGGGATCCGTTGGTACACCGATGACGCCGGAGCGGGACTGTACAACGCGAAGGATCCTGCCAAGGCACAGCAGATGGCTGCGGATGCCGGATATGACAATGAGCCGATCCGGATCATCGTCGCTCAGGACATGACATCGCAGTATAACCAGGCGCTCGTTGTGACCGACCAGCTGAAGAATGCTGGATTCAACGTAGACCTTCAGGTCTACGACAAGGCGACATTCTTCTCTATCCGCAACAGCAAGGACGACCCGGATAATCCAAAGTGGGAAATTGCTTTCTCGTACTACAGCACCACTCCGGACCCGTCGTTGGTCCTGATGCTTAACCCGGCCTACGCAGGCTGGTGGGACACGCCGGAGATCCAGACGCTCCGCAACGAGCTGAACAAGATCACCGACTTCGCTGTTCGCTACGCGAAGTGGGAAGAGATCATGGAACTCTGGTACGAGCAGATCCCAGCGCTCAAGTTCGGTGATGCCTTCCAGTTGCACCTGATGCGCGCGGAGATCGGCGGCAGCTACGGCACGCCGGAGAATCCTCCGATGCTCTCGCCGTACTTCTGGAACACCTGGAGAAAGTAACCACTAGATACTGGAACACGTGGCCCCTCTGCCGCCATAAGCGGTGGAGGGGCGTTTAACACTAAATGAGGAGTTCTTAAGATGTTTTCGTTCATCGCTCGTCGCGGTATTGGGATGCTGGTGAGCACCTTCCTGGTGATCACTATTACATTCATCCTGATGCAACTTGTCCCTGGGGATCCCGCGGCGGTGATGCTGGGAGCGAACGCAACACCTGAACAGATCGAACAACTGAGGGTGAGCTGGGGGCTTGACCAGCCGATGCTTGTCCAGTTTTATCACTACTTCACGAATTTCTTTCGCGGCGACTTAGGCGAATCCCTCTTCCACCGCCAGCCGGTGCTCCATATCATCGGCCAGCGCGCGGAGACGAGTATCCTGCTCGGTCTGATGGCACTGTTGGTCGTCGTCGGGATCGGTATTCCAGGGGGGGTGCTCTCTGCGCTCAAACCGAACAGTTGGGCGGATAACACGTTCCTACTTTTTGCACTTGCCGGAGCATCCATCCCCAGCTTCTGGTTGGGGTTGATGCTGATGACGGTGATCGCTGGGAAGCTTCACTGGCTACCGAGTTCGGGCTTCACATCCATCCTTGCCACGGGAAACCTGGGAAACCTAAAGAACCTCATCCTCCCTGCGTTCTCCCTTGGATTCGTCAACGCGGCGCTGGTCGCCCGCACGACCCGGTCGAGCATGCTCGACGTACTGCAGGCCGACTACATCACGACAGCAAGAGCCAAAGGACTGATCGAGCGGATGGTGATCGTCAAACACGCGTTGCGGAACGCCTCGATCCCCATCATGACAGTCGTCTCGTTCACCTTTGCCTCGTTGGTGTCGGGAGCGGTCGTCACCGAGAACGTGTTCGCACTGCCAGGGGTGGGGAGCCTCATCGTTCAGTCGGTCCTCAAGCGAGACTACCCGGTCATCCAGGGAATCATGATGGTCGTTGCGGTGTTGTATGTTGTTATCAACTTCATCACGGATCTAACCTACGCTTCACTGGATCCACGAATCCGGTATCAGTAGAGAGGGGGAAGCATATTGAACGGTCGCGATGAGGCGCAGAGAGAACGGATAAGAGATTTCGTCTCTCCCGTCGTGAAGCTCTTGACCAAGCGCAAGACAACGATCCTCGCCGCGTCGATCCTT
>JAUWNS010000134.1 GCA_030612485.1 Candidatus Bipolaricaulota bacterium | reverse complement strand
ATTCACCATTCCGACCGTGGTGTACAGTACGCAGCAGATGACTACATAGAGATCCTCGAGGAACACAGGTTCACGATTAGCATGTCTCGCAAAGGGAATCCCTATGACAATGCGCAAGCGGAGAGCTTCATGAAGACGTTGAAGGTAGAGGAGGTCTATGTTTCGGAGTACCGGACGTTTACGGAAGTGCAAGAGAGGATTGGCGAGTTCATCGAACTGATATACAATCAAGAGCGGTTGCATTCGGCACTTGGTTATGTCAGTCCAGTGGAGTTTGAACAAGGAATTAAGTCGGCCCCATGGTATGTATCAGTTTCGGCTCCGACGTGTCCAGCTTAAGGGGTGCACTTCAAAAAGCTTGTGCCTCTCGCAAAGACACAGAGACGCGGGGGAAGAGGGCGAAGGGGCGAGAGGGAGATACGGAGACGCGGGGAGGGGGAGACACGGATACGGAGCGAGATAGCGAAACGGGAATGTGCATCAGGCTGGATTACGGGATAAGATGAAAGTCAAGGTTGCCGAATCTGCCTTGTTTGTGCAGCGCCTGAGGAGCCAGCAAAAGATGAAACCTTCATGCCCTTCGTGGACAAAAATTCGCGATTCGCGGAGAAGGTTGATCCAACGTAGAACCGCCATTGCGGTTCCGACAAATCTGTTGCTATAATACTGAGGAAGACGGATCTAGCGGAGGTAGGCATGAACCACGTAAAGATCGCTGTCCCGAAGGACGCGCTACCGGATTTTTGCCGACGACACCATATACGCAGACTAGCGCTCTTCGGCTCTGTACTGCGGGCGGATTTCCGGGCGGAGAGCGACGTAGATGTATTGGTGGAATTCGAACCAGGGCACGTGCCCGGATTTATTCGTTTAGCGGGTATGGAATTAGAGCTTGAGGGATTGTTCGGCGGGCGGAAAGTGGACCTGCGGACACCTGAAGACTTGAGTCGGTATTTTCGCGATGAAGTAGTAGCCACAACGGTGGTGCTTTATGGATAAGGCTGATGAAGTACGGTTGCGTCATATGCTCGATGCAATGCGAGACGCCGTTGGTTTCGCGACGGGAAGGCAAAGGGACGCACTCGACACCGATCGTATGTTGACCCTCTCGCTCGTAAAGTGCATTGAAATCATCGGTGAAGCTGCCGGACGCATCTCCGATGAGGTACGCAGTCGCCATCCTCAGATTCCCTGGCGCAATATCACTGGTATGCGGCACCATCTGATTCATGCCTACTACGATGTAAACCTTGACATTGTCTGGCAAACCGTTACCGAGGACCTGCCGCCGCTTATCACGTCTCTGGAGAACATTTTCGCTTCGGAGAACATATGATAGAGACTTGACAACCTATCACTAATTCCGGGGGACATAACACTTAATTCCGCTCTTAATCATCTCATCGGCATAGTGCGCTGGTGCGCTCCCCAATTCATGTTCTCTTCTTATCGCTCGTATTGCCATACTTATCTTCTACAATTCCAGAGAGTAGCAACGCAGGAAGTGACTACAAGAACTGTAGAAGATGGGTGAAACGGATCGTTCATCCTGAATCGAGTGACTTGCTCATGAGCAGCTCTTGACAAGAGCATTTACTTCGGTTTACTTACGGACTCAGCCAGTTATCGACCGAAAGGTTGCTCACAAAGGTAAAACGCCGATCATTGCTGAGTATCGTGAGGTTATGGAGGCGAGCTACAGCAGCAATCTGAGCATCACTGGGAGGGATGGGCTTCCCCGTGGCCTTTTGCTCCGCTTGTATCCAGCCAAATTCTTCAGCCGCGAGATGGTCATATTCCCAGAGAACTACTGAATTTAGGAAAGCTTTTAGACGAGCTAGATTCTTTTTCTTGCGCTGACTGGCATAGGCAGCGTAGTAGAGTTCCCCCAAGATGGTCATGGAGATACTAAAGATATCTCCTGTACCCTTTGCCTTCTGCAGTTGGGATTTGAGCTTCTTTTCTCCTTCCAGAATCTTACTGGCATGGTTAGTATCCACCAAATAATCAGTCATATTTGAGGCTCCGGTCCTACTGGCCGAGCTCCGTCTCCCGCATCTCTTGGATATCGGCGAGTAGTCGGTCGAGTTCTCCCGGTTCAAATGACCAAGTGCCGGCATGCTGCAGGAGAGCTTCCGGGGAGCCGCTTTCAGGCTGCTGAATCGGGCGGCTCTGGAGGAAATCCACGAAATCCACCACCTCCTGCAAGCGGTCCTCGGGTAGCTCCTGCAACTTACTCGTCAACCCCTTTAAGAGCCCGGGAGCTTCGCTTTTCGTGGTAGCCATAGTGACCTCCTTCCCTAAGCTCAAGTATACCGCGAAGCTCCCTTAGCAAGCAAGCTCCAGAGGGATTGCGGTTCGGGATCAAGAACCCTGTGGCAAGACCACAGGGTATAAAAAGCGTAAAAGCCTTAACTGCATCCCTAACGCGCATCTTTCTGCATCCTGTCCCGTAGAGACAGGATGCCACTATCGTGGCCTGTAGCAAGACTGCAGGGAATCATCAAGTTGAAGACGAGTAGTAGAAAGGGTTTGCGCAACAGGATCACTTGCGCCACTCTTACCTAACTCGCGAATGTCCTTAGTGGTCCAACCTAACTCGCGCAAGAAATCCGCAGTTTGAGGCGAGAGGTTTTGATCCAATAGGAACTTGACCATCAAGAGCCCGCGGCAGTGAGGATGATCTCCTCATCGATGGTCGCAGCTGCGTATTCAATCGCCGCTTTGACGTCCTCTTCGCTCAACTCGGGGTAATACTCCACAACCTGGGCGATGGTATACCCTCCCGCTAAAATGCTGAGCACGTTGCTCACCATAATCCTGGTACCTTTGAGCGTGGGTTTACCGTGGTAGACATCAGGGTTGATGACGACTCGCCGAATGGTTTTCATAAGGCTCTATTCATGCTAACTGTTGATGATATTGATCAGTGACATGGATTAAGATGCTCCTACCGCAGTTAGGAAGCAAGCTTGAGGGATAGCCGCAGTGGAATTTTGATCTACCCAACGATGTCCATCAGCTACTGACAATCATACAACGTCAACAGCTAGCGTTAATAGAGCCTTTCATAAAGGATCACCATTTTCATTATAGCTCGCAGTAGATGGAAAGACCAGCCCCGTAAAACGTTCTACACGCCCTTCGAAGGGTAAACCCTGAGGGCAGGGTCCCTCGCTGCATCCAGATCGCTATTGATCCACGGTATGACTGCTGCCAAGATGGACCCATTCGTGCTCACCTCCCCCACCGGAAATGTACGTGATCGCGGATTGCTCCAGGAGGCATCTTGATGTCACAGGTCAAGATGTTATAATGGCCATGAAGACCTTATTCGAGGAGGTAAGCGTGAATCAAAGGATGAACGTTGCAGAAGCGAAGAAGAAGTTCTCAGAGATTCTTGCTCGCACCGCCTACAATGGAGAGCGTTTCATCATCAACAGGCGGGGTAAGCCGATGGCTGTGCTGATCGGGCTCGATGATTTCGCGCTCCTTGAGCAACGGAGACGCTCTTCAGAGAAGCCACAAGGCTTGCTGGCCGCTGCCGGGGCGTTGGCGGGTTTCGAGAACTTCGAAGAGATCATGACCGATGTCTATCGTTCGCGTCGCGAATCGACAGGGCGAGCTGTAAGGCTGGACTAATGTACCTGTTTGATACAGATACCCTGAGTAATCTGCTTGCGAAGCGTCCCTCTGCGCGGCTCCTGCGTCGGTTGGGCGAAGTTCCTGCTGTCGCGCAATTCACTTCCTCCATTACGGTCGGTGAGATCTGCTATGGCCTTCACAAGAGCAGTCGGCCAGACTACTACCGGGAAAGGCTGGAGCGCTTGGTCTGGCTGCATGTGCAGATCGTCCCTTTCGACCGCGAGGCCGCTGAGGCGTATGGGGAGTTGCGAGCAGAGCTGGAGCGCAAAGGGGAGCGCCTATCAGACCCAGATCTGATGGTAGCTGCTATTGGCCTTTCGCGGAGCCTCGTAGTGGTAACGGGAAACATCAAACACTTTGGCCGGATCGAGAAACTGAAGGTTGAAAACTGGTTATGAACCCGCAATTCCTGTTGTCAATGGCGGATTTACCGTTCTGAGAATTCCAGAGATACAGAGACAGAGTGAGACGGTGAACCAGTAGTGTGAAACAGACTGGAATTCCAGGGACATAAAGCTTATCTCCCCAGCTTGTGGCCAGGTTCGTATTTCCTCGACGCCCCGCCGTCTTCCCTCTTTGGTCTACCGCATCACCGGCTGAGGGCAGGCATGGGTATCCCGGGGAGACGGGGGAAGGGGCATCCCTAGGCTTTTTGGCTCGCGGCTTACCGTTTCTAACTTCAATTCCTCAATGCGGGAATGGACGGGGCCCAGCTTAGTGATTGTGATGTAAACTACCCTCTGTCCCTCTTCAGCCTGCTCGCTCGCTGTCTCCCTCGCCCAACGATTGAATTCCTCATCGCCTTCAAGTTGCATCACGACAAGGGCATCATCGGGAATCTCATCCGCAAACTCCGGGTGCTCTAAGATGTAGCGATCGAACTCCTTGACCAGCATACTATTCTTCTCCAGGTACCCTCTCATGGGAATCCTCCTTCCAAGAAGCGGTCCCGATACTCTTACCAATGGTCGTCGATGTCGTTATCGGCTACCACCAGCGCTTCCGCGTAATCTAAGCGCAGTTCTTCTCTAATGAGATAGTTAAGCTATCCTGCCGAAGCTCTTAGCCGAGCATAAGGAACCTCGAGGGTCTCCGTCCATGCCCTGGCCTTAATGATTCGATGAAGCTCATCGGCGACCTCAGGAGCAAGGAAAGCGTCAAGTAAGGAACCCCACAGCAAGCTGCGGAGCATTGAAAAGCAGGAGCCAAAGATCTAACTGGAGTTGGTTTTCATGCTACAATTTCATGTCGAACTTTGTTGCATCAGAGTAACGTTGCACACAAGGTGCAACATCAATCTTTTCGTAGCATTGGATCTGGTCTCCAACGTTCTGGGGTTTATCCTTATCGAGAACTCATGTGGCCAGTACGAACAAGAGGCTGATTTGCCTGCAACGAATCTCGGCTTCCCTCCCCACAGCAAGCTGCAGGGTATCTAGTGGAGGTCCTTCATGAAGAAGGAAACCAGAGCACAAGGCATGTCTTAGCGATCTTGGCGTCTTGAGTGAGCGTAGCAAACGGGCGAGAGAACAGCGTTTTATCATCTGCGGTCAGGAGTTCGTTACCCACTCAAAACGACAAGGAACCGAAAGCTTTCACCGCAAAGTACGAGGGAGGGTGAGACGCGGGGATTTCCGTGTCTTGCTCCTCCTCTCTCACAGTAAGGAAGAACGGCAACGCAAGGTCCACACAACTGGCTTGCGAGGGGTTCTGGTAATTAGGGCATCGCGTCTGTTATCCTCTATAAAGAAATGAGGTATTCACTGATCGGGATCGCGCTCTCATTCGCTGCGGGGTGCGTCTGCGCACCCTTCTTCGGGCTGAGCCCGATCCTCCTATGGGCAATCGCGGTCGGGGTCGCGGCGTTCTCGCTCCTTGCAGCCCGGTACCGGCATGGTCTTCTCGGTCTTCTCCTCCTCTCGGTCGCTCTCTTGGGGGTCATCCGCTACCAGACGGCACAGCCACCGTTCTCTTCGCTTTACCGGAAAGCACCGCTGCTGAATGAGTTAACCGGTACGGTCATCTCCTACCCCGATCTTGGGGAGGGATACACCGCATTTACCTTCGCTCCGGACCACCTTCCAGGGAAGGTTCGCGTCACCTGGTTCTTCGATGGAGAACGGCCGCTCCTCCACTACGGGGATCGGATGCGCCTCGCCGGATCGGTGAGAGAGCCGCCTCGATTCCCTGATTTCGATTACCGCGCCTACCTCGCCCGGCAGGGGGTCTTCGCGACGATGGCGATCGGCGAGGAGAACGAGGTAATTGTGCTTGGGGTAGGAGGGAACCCTCTCCTCCGATATGGGGATTCCTTGCGTCAGATCTTCCTCGCCCGGCTCGATTCGATACTTCCTCCCCAGGAGGCGGGGCTAGCACACGGTCTCCTCTTCGGAGAACGCGCCGCCCTTGCTGACGATGTCAAGGAGGCGTTCCGCCGCACCGGGTTGATGCACCTCCTTGCCGTCTCCGGGCTCCACTTGGGGATCTTCCTCGCCCTCCTGTGGTTCGTCCTCCGTCGCCTCGGTTTGCGCCCGCTGGTCACCTACCCTCTCGTCGGGATCGCCGTCCTCCTTCTCCTGTGGATCGTCGGTCCGCGGGTCAGTCTGGTGCGTGCCGGGCTCCTGTTCGCCTTTCTCGCCCTGGGGAGCGTCCTCGCCGATTTGGGACTGATCCTCCGCCGTTGGGTGAGCCCCTACCAGGGGTTGGCAGCGGCCGCGCTGGTGATCCTCGCTCTTCGGCCGACAGCTCTCGCAGATGTCGGGTTCCAATTGAGCTTCGGAGCCACCACCGCGATCATTGCCGTCTTCGATCGCACGTTCCCCGTGCAAGGATGGATCGAGAAGCTGGCCGAACGGTTCCCTGGGCCAGGGTGGTGCGTGCGTTATCCTCTG
>JAUWNS010000139.1 GCA_030612485.1 Candidatus Bipolaricaulota bacterium | reverse complement strand
CCCATCAAGCCGACCGTCCAGATAATAGTGACAACTGCTATAAGCAGGGGCAGAATAACCCCTCTGACGTTCCGAAAGCTAAGATAGAGGATCGCAATCATCACCAGAATAGTTATGGGAAGCAGTTTCGCCATGGCGCCGCCGGCTATTTGGCCTATTTCTTGGCCCATTACCGGTTCCCCCGTCAAATACACCGTGTCATCCAGTCCAAGGTTTCGAACGGCTTCCTTGACATCGCGGATGACGCTCTCGTTATCCGCTTCTGGGAGCAACTGAACGAGGATCAGTGCCATTTTCCCATTCGTGGAGATGATTTGTCCGGCGTAGTCGTCATTGGTCAACACTCGACTCTTCAACTCCTGGAGTTCTGATTCGCTAGTTGGGATCTCCTCGATTAGGTTCACCACCTTGATCCCATTTGCGACTCCTTGGATCTCCTCGACATTGGTGATACTCAAAACAGAACTGACCCCTCGCACTCTGCCCAAATCATTGGTCAGCCGGTCTATTGCACGCAGTGCCTCAGTAGTGAAAACTTCGTCCATATCCAAGATTACCATCACAAACTCGGCTCCGCCGAAGGTTTCATCGACCTCATTAAAAGCGGCTACTATGGGGTCTCCTTCAGGAAGCATGCTCATATGATCGGTAGCCATTTCTGTTTTCGTAAGGCCGAAGGAAAAGAAGCCTGTCAGCAGAATGACAACGGCTATTACGCTCTTTGGATACCTAGTGATCCATCTCGTTAGTCTTTCTAGCATGATCTCCTCCTCCTTAGCGCCCACTCAGAGTGATTGAGTGCTCAATCAATTCGGAGTCAAAAAATATATGCTTTCTAGGAATATTGATCATACTCTGGCTATCCCTTTCAAAAAGATGTCCACAATTCCCTTGGCTGTTTCATCCAACGAAAAAGTATCTCCGAACTCCAGGAAGCCCCGAATATTCATGATCAACATGCCGAACAAGCAAGTAGCAGCAACTTCATCATCGACTTCTCGAAACACGCCCTGCTCAATGCCCTCTTTCATCAATTCCCTGAAGATGCTAAGGATCTTCGGCGAGCCAAGTCCGGTGAGCTCCTGCAAGTTCTCCCCCCCACCCCTGGCCTCCTTTATTACAATCTTGGCGAACTTCTTCTCTCTCTGTACTAGATGAAGGAAAGTTGATACAGTGACTTCCAGCTTCCTTACGGCATTCTTTGAATTACCAACCCGCCTTTCCAGTTCGCCAGTGAACGTGTTATACTTATCTTTAACTATTGAAGTAAATAAGTCTTCTTTGTCCCTAAAATAGTGGAATAGAAGCCCTTGTGAAACACCAGCCTCTTTGGAAATCAAAGCTGTAGTTGCTCCATGATACCCCTTCTCTGAGAAGAGGTTGACGGCAGCATCGATGATTCGCTGCCTCTTGTCCGATGATCTTTCCGCTTCCATCGCTGCGTAGACCTCCCCGCACGTGTTATTGATTGAGCGCTCAACCAATACTACAGGCTGCTGCCTTGCTTGTCAAGTCAAGCCCACTTTCTTCCGTGGGTGCCAGGAGATCGTCCCCAGGCTGAGACTTTAGAGTGAAGATCCCCACCCTGTGGGCGGAGAGCTTCACTAATGGGGTTCAGTAAGCTAAACGAGATCTCCCTTGCTGATGCTCATCTCTGGGAATGATGAGCTCGCCTAACCGCTATTTACCCCTTCATCTTTCGCTGCTCCTTGACAAAAGGAGGGAAAGGCTGTTAGATCTCCTATTGCACTATGAATCATCTGCAACAGGGTGAGGTCAATGAACATCCCAGAGACGATGAAGTTCCTGCGGGCGGCGGGGAAGAGGATCACCCCCGAGAGGAAGCTCCTCCTTCGCATCATCAGTGAGAATGCTCACCTCGACGCGAGCGAGATCTATCAACTCGCCAAGAGGGAGAATCCAAAGATCAGCCTATCTACTGTCTATCGGACCGTGCGTCTCCTCGAAGAGCTGGGGCTTGTAGAGGCGAGCGAACTGGGGGAGGATCACTACCATTACGAGGTCCGATTGGAGGAGCACTATCACCTGATCTGTCTTGACTGTGGGAAGGTCGTCGAGATCCCCCCGGTCGGCGCGGTCCGCAAACTCGGTGCAGAGCGTGGCTTTGAGGTTGTCGGGGTCAAGCTGGAGCTTCTCGGCTACTGTGCGGCGTGCCAGAAGAAACGAGCCCGCAAGAAGAAAGGAACTTCCAGTCAGATTCCAACCGAAATGCCACAGCTGCCGGGACCGATCACCCGGACGATCGACCTACGCGAGGTTTCCTTGATCGCGCACCCGGAACAGGTCTCCCGCGCGCTTAAGCAGCTGAAGACAAACGACCTCCTCGAAATCCTCTCATCCCCAAAAAATCGGCTCAAAGTCGCCTCGAAGATGCTCGCGGCGATACCAAACGCGGAGCTTGTCGCTATGTGGACGGACGGACCGTCCTGTCACGCCGTATTGAGGAAGCAAGACCGTTTTTTATGATTCGTATCGCCCTCGTCGGCCAGCCGAACTGCGGCAAGAGCACGATCTTCAACCACCTCGTTGGGTACAAGGCAAACACCTCCAACTTGCCTGGGACGACCGTGGAGTACTTGAAGAGCACCGCCATGATCGGGGGCAGACAGGCTGAGATCATCGACCTTCCTGGAACCTATTCGCTGACCTCTCTCGATTTAGCAGAGGCAGAGACACGAAACTTTCTTCTTACAGGAGAGGTCGACGCGGTGCTGAACGTCATCGATGCCTCCCTCCTCTCGCGCAGCCTTGAGCTGACCCTGCAGCTCTTGGAGATGGGAATCCCGCTCGCCGTCTGCCTGAATATGGAGGACGAGGCGCGGCGTAAGGGAATCACGATCGACGAGAAGGCGCTCGAACAAAAACTCGGGGTCCCGGTCATCAGCACGATCGCCGTACGCGGGGTTAGGGTGAAAGAAGCGACCACCCTCGCTGTGAAGGTAGCGCAAGAGAAGCCGGTCGTTCCCTCACCAACCTACAGCAATGATGTTGAACGCGTGATTGACCACCTCACGACTGCCGTTAAAGAAGTTCTTACGAACCGCTCCGGTTTCTCTCCCCGTCTGGTCGCGATCAAGCTTCTCGAAGGAGATCCCTACTTCATAAAGAGGATTGCCGCAGAGGGGTTCACGAATCACGAAGAGACGGAGCAGCTCAAGGAAGAACTGACCGAGCTCAGGGGAGAGAGCGGGGAGGGGGTCGTCTCCGCTGAGCGGCACAACCTGGCGATGAAGCTCTTCGAAGCGGTAGCGACGGTAGGGCGGCCAACACTCGGCCTTCGCGATCGGGTTGATGCGCTTCTCATGCACCATGTCCTCGGCCCCCTCTTCTTCGCCGCAATTATGTATGTCTTCTTCGTCCTGGTCTTCAAGGTGGGATCACTCATCGAAGGACCGATGATGGACCTCTTCGATAGCTCGGTCGACGCCCTCGCCGCGGTGATGAACGAGACTAGCCTCGGATTCGTTCTTCTCAAGGGGACGATCCAGGGAGTCGGCGGGGTGATCGGAATCGTCCTTCCCTACCTCGTTCCGTTCCTCGCCGGTCTTGCCGTACTGGAGGATATCGGCTACCTTCCGCGGGCCGGTTACCTGATGGATGGCCTGATGCACAGGATCGGCCTACACGGAAAATCGGTGATCCCGTTCATCCTCGGTTACGGGTGCAGCGTCCCTGCCGTAATGGCCACGCGCATCCTCGACTCCCCCCGCGATCGGTTCATCACCGCGATGCTATCGGTGATGGTCCCCTGCGTCGCTCGCACAACGATCATCTTCGGGCTTGTTGGTTACTTCCTCGGTCCTACCATGGCGTTCCTCCTCTACATCGTCAACATCCTAGTGATCGCCATTGCTGGCAAGGTAATGACCAAGATTTTCCCCCGCGTTACCCCGGGACTGATCCTGGAGATCCCCTCTTACAAGATCCCCTCCACCCGCGTGGTTGCGGCCAAGGTCTGGCTACGGATTCGCGAGTTTGTCGTCCTTGCCTTCCCCCTCCTGATAGCAGGAAGCCTCCTGTTGAGCTTCTTCGAGTACATCCACTGGGATTACTACTTGAACCTCGGCTTCCTTCCCATCACCTGGGCCCTTGGACTACCGATGAGCCTTGGGGTGACGTTGATCTTTGGGATCTTCCGCAAGGAACTCTCGCTGATCATGCTCTTCCAGGCACTCGGGACGACCCAAATGGCAAGTGTCCTCTCTGCCGGGCAGATGATGACGTTCACCCTGTTCGTCATCTTCTATATCCCGTGTGTGGCAACGATCGCCGTTCTCGCGCGCGAACTCGGTTGGAGAAAGACCTCCCTCGTTCTCGCTTCGACCACTGGGATCGCCCTCGTCGTCGCCCTGATCGCTCGTGGGATCGCGGTTATAATAGGCTAAATTTTCTATCGGAGGTTCAAAGAATGAGTGACGTGAGAGAAGCGATGCAAGATGTGAAGCGGGCGTTGGGAAAGTTGGGACAGCAGATGCCCGAGGAAATGAAGTGTTTCTCCCAGTTCATGGAAACGGTGTTGAAGCCGGGGAAGCTCGACCTGAAGACGAAAGAGCTGATCGCCCTTGGAACCGCGATCACCGCCCGTTGCCGCTACTGCATCGGAATCCATACGCAGAAGGCGCTCGCCGCCGGCGCGACCGAAGAGGAGATCTGGGAGGCAGCAACGGTCTCCATAATGATGGGTGGCGGGCCAGCCCTCACCTACGTGGCCGAGCTACATAAAGCGCTGCAGGAATTCAACAAGAGCGAGTAGTAACAAGGAAGGTTTAGATGAACTTTCCTGCGATCCTACGAGAGGCGGTGACGATCACCCTCTTCGTCTTCTCGATGATGGTCTTCGTCGACTGGTTGAACGTGCGCTCGCGCGGCAAGATGAAACAGGCCCTGCGCGGGCGCAGGTGGCGCGAGTACACCCTCTCCTCCTTCCTCGGCTCGACCCCGGGATGCCTGGGGGCGTTCATGAACGTCTCCATGTACGTTCACGGATTGATCGGGTTCGGTGCCCTCGTAGGAGGGATGATCGCCACCTCAGGGGACGCGGCGTACGTCATGCTCTCCCTCTTCCCAGGGAAGGCCCTCCTCCTCTTTGCAGGGCTGTTCGTCGCAGGGATTGTCTTTGGCCCCCTCGCCGACCTCATCGCGAAGCGTCTTGGGATCCGCCCCTGTGAGGAGTGCGACCTGCAGACGATCCACCCCGAGGAGTTCGAGAAGGGACGCTGTGAGATGCTACGCACCACACTGCGTCATCCGAGCCCAACGAGACTCCTCTTCCTCCTGTTCATGATCGCCCTTCTCGTTATTGCTGCCTTGGGAATCGTCGGGCCTGAAGGGTGGGGATGGATGCGTATCACACTGATCGTCCTTCTCAGCCTGGGGACCCTTCTCAGCCTATCGAGCTCGGAACACTACCTGAAGGAACATATCATCGTCCACATCCTGCGCCGTCACACCCTGCGGGTCTTCTTGTGGACGTTCGGAGTACTCCTGGTCATGTCCTTTCTCCCGAGTGAGGAGGTCGTACGCGCGTTCATCCAAGCGCATATGCTGTGGGTCTTCCTCTTCGCCGGTCTCCTTGGAGTGATCCCCGATTCCGGACCACACATGATCTTCGTAATGATGTTCGCCTCGGGGCTCGTTCCGTTCTCCGTTCTCTTTGTCAGTTCGTTCGTCCAGGACGGTCACGGGATGCTTCCCCTCCTCTCGGTCTCGCTGCGCGACTCGCTACGCGTCAAGGCGTTCAACCTCGTCTTCGGACTCGCCGTCGGAGGGGTCCTCTATCTCTTTGGCTTTTGATACTGCCCAATCTCCCGATCATTCAATCTTCCGCTCTTTGTCGTTTCGAGTGGGTAACTAGAGAGGAAGGGTGAAGCGTCAAGCCTATCGCAGCGGTACCGAAAAAGCTTGTGCCTCTCGCAAAGGTACAAAATTGTCACCACGAAGGACACGAAGAGCACGAAGAGGTCAAGGGCACTGCTCATAGGGTGACTCCAACAACCCTGGGCCCAGTTTGAGGTTGCCCGATTCAATAGCTCATCGAATTCCATTCTTCGTGTCCTTCGTGCTCTTCGTGGTGAATTCTCTTTGGCATCTGTTCCGTGCAAACCGAAATAAGAAGGCTCTTCGTCGTTTCGAGTGGGTAGACGGAAGCTTTAGATCCTGCTCGTCTTGAGTTTTCTCTCTGCGTCGTGCAAAGGTGTTTAGGTGAGCATGTCTTCCGCTGCTTTAAATTCCCTCTCCCTGTTGTGGGAGAGGGTTGGGGTGAGGGGGAGCAATCTGTACTATCATTGTGCTATGTAT
>JAUWNS010000225.1 GCA_030612485.1 Candidatus Bipolaricaulota bacterium | reverse complement strand
GTTCGCCGCTCCGTGACCAATCCGCACACCCCGAAGGGTGATTGGGCTGGCTCGATCGCTCGACTTGCATGTGTTAGGCGCACCGCTAGCGTTCATCCTGAGCCGGGATCAAACTCTCTTAGTTTTAGTTTTTGATCCGTTTGTTATTCAAACTCAAATGACAGGGCGTTCCCCCCTTATTTCTAAAGGAAAAACGCAATACCACGCTATCCACTTTTCAAGGACCAGCTTATTACAACACGCAGTATACCCCCTTGCTGAGACCCTGTCAAGCCAGGAGGGCAGATACAAAGGGAAGCCCTATTACAGCTGGACTTCATGCATTGCTGAACCGCAACGAGAAAAGTATACTCGCCCTTAAGAGGAGGTCAACTACAAGGAGTGTCTCACGAAAGAATAGGAGTACTGGCAGGAGGAGACTCCCCAGAACGAGAGATCTCATTCATCTCAGGGGAGCATGTATCAGCGGCGCTGAATCAGCGTGGTTACGACTCTGTATTGATTGAGATCGACAACCTCGATGATCTCGTTCCCTTGCTCTCAGGGGTCGATGCCGCATTTAACTGCTTACACGGGGGTACCGGCGAGGACGGTACAGTGCAGCTCCTCTTCGAGGTCCTCGACCTACCCTCCCCAGGTTCCGGGCCACAGGCGAGCGCCCTGTGCATGGATAAGCCTCGTACCAAGGAGATCCTATCCCGCCAGGGAATCCCCGTTCCGCGGGGAACCATATATAAAGGAGAAGATATCGAAGCATTATGCGCGGCGACCTTGGTCAATTATGGGCTTCCCCTTGTCTGCAAGCCGTGCAACCAGGGGTCGAGCTTGGGGGTCAGGATCGTCGAGCGCGAGCCGGATCTGGTGAATGTCGGTTCCGAGATTCTCTCGAAATTCGGATCGCTCCTTATCGAAGAATACATTCCCGGTCGTGAGCTGACCGCGGGAATCCTCCTTCTGCACGGTAAGGAGAGGGTTCTGCCGTTGGTAGAGGTTGAGCCGAAGAGTGGCTTCTTCGATTACACAGCAAAGTATAGCGAGGGGATGAGCGAGTTCCTCGTCCCCGCCCCGCTCGATCAGGAGACGACCCATCGGGTCCAAGAGGTCAGCCTCGCGGCGCATCAAGCCCTCGGTTGCAGTGGGTTCTCCCGTGTCGATCTCCGCCTCAATGAAGAAGGGAACCCCTTTGTTCTCGAGGTGAACACCCTGCCTGGGATGACTCCGATGAGCGATCTCCCACGTGCCGCTGCCGCTGCAAGGATCACGTTTCCGGAACTGGTGGAAATCATGCTCGAAACTGCGTTGCAAAGGAGGTCATGATGAAGGTGAAATGGATCGGCCACGCTTGTTTTCTAATCGAGGGAGAAGAAGGGAAGGTTCTCACAGATCCCTACGACGAATCCATCCCTTATCGGGCTCCCGACTTCCCGGTCGATGTCGTCACAGTGAGCCACGAGCACTTCGATCATAACGCTGTCGATCGGGTTCCGGGTGACCCCGTCGTAATTCGTGGGCCGGGAGAGCACCGCGCTCTCGGGATGACGTTCACAGGAATCGCCTGCTTCCACGACACTGAGGCCGGAAAAAAACGGGGTAAGAACACGATCTTCACCTTCGCCATCGATGGGATTCACCTTGCTCACCTCGGCGACCTCGGACATCCATTATCCGACGTACAGGTAGAAGCTCTTTCCGCAGTGGAGGTTCTGTTCATCCCCGTCGGCGGGTACTTCACGATCGGACCGGACGAGGCGAAGGATTTAATCCAATCTATGCCCAACCTCGCGGTCGTCTTCCCGATGCATTACAAGACGGACCGATTGGGGGACAACTTCCCCATTGCCCCGGTGGATAACTTCGCGCGCAAAGTACAAAATGTCAGGAAAATCGGAGGCTCGGAGATCTCCTTAACCAATGAGACCCTCCCCAAGCACCTGGAGGTCTGGATTCTCGACTATGCCTAACGTATCGAAACGGACCCTGGAACTAAAAGGCTCGCCCATCCGCAGGCTTGTCCCTCTTGCTGTAGCAGCCAAGAAGCGGGGCATCCACGTCTATCACCTGAACATCGGACAACCGGATATCTCCACACCACAATCGTTCATGGAAGGTATCCGCAACGCCAACATCGATGTGCTGTCCTACGCCCCGGCGTACGGTATTCCTGCGACAATCGAGGCCCTCCTGCGGTTTTACGCCAACATGGGCGTCGAGCTCACGGAGGAGGAACTGCGCGTCACCATCGGGGGGAGCGAGGCGTTCGTCTTCGCGCTGCAGGCAACGTGCAACCCCGGCGACGAGGTTCTGATCCCCGAGCCGTTCTATCCGAATTACTACGGGCACGCGCTCATGAACGGGATCAAGGTCGTTCCCGTTACGACGAGGATCGAAGACGGCTTTCACCTCCCCCCGATCGACGAGATCGAAGCGCTCATCACGCCAAGGACTAAGGCAATCCTCTTCTCGAACCCCGCTAACCCGACGGGCGTTGCTTATACCCGCGACGAATTGCAGGGCGTGGCCGATCTGGCCCTCAAACACGATCTGTTTGTCATCTCCGACGAGCCGTATCGCGAGCTGATGTACGAGGGGGAAGCGGTCGGCATCCTCGAATTTCCCGAGCTCCGCGAGCACGCGATCTTGGTTGACTCGATCTCCAAGCGCCTCTCGGCGTGTGGGGCACGGATCGGATGCCTTGTTACGCGCAACCGCGAGATCATGACCTCGATCAACAAACTGTGCATGATCCGCCTGTCGGCCCCGACGTTCGAGCAATTGGGTCTGGTCGCATTCCTCAACGATCCCAACTACAAGCGAGCTATCGACGCAATGCAAACCAAGTTCCACTCGCGTCGCGACACGCTGTACAAAGCCATTCAGACGATTCCTGGTGGGATCAGTCGGAAGCCAGAGGGGGCGTTCTACGTGTTCGTCAAGTTCCCACAGCTCGATGACTCCGAGGAATTTGTCAAGTTCATGATGAACGATTTCAACCTAGACGGTGAGACCACAATGGTCGCTCCGGGGGCCGGCTTCTACGCCACCCAAGGTGTGGGAAACGATGAGGTGCGCATCGCCTACGTCCTAGAGGAACCCAAGCTTGTCCGCGCGGTGGAAGTCCTGAAAGCGGGATTGGAAGCCTATGTTGAACAGCGTCAGGCCGTCGGTTCGGTGGGATGAAAGAAAGGCTCGACAAGGTGATCAAGCAGCGGCGGCTGATCCGCAGCCGCTCGCGCGCCCAACGAATGATCGAAGCCGGCCAGGTGAAGGTCGACGGTCGCGGCATAACTCGGCCCGGGCATCCGATAGACTCCGAAGCCAAGATCGATATCCTCAGGAGCGAGATCCTCGGGTTTGAGCGCTACGTTAGCCGCGGCGGCGAGAAGATCGAAGCGGCCCTGGAGCAATTCCGAATTGATCCCAAGGGCTTGGTCTGTCTCGATATCGGCGCGTCAACCGGTGGATTCACCGACTGTCTTCTCCAGCACGGCGCGAAAAAAGTCTACGCGATCGACGTCGGCCACGATCAGATGCACGCCAAGATCCGTCGCGATCCGCGCGTCGTCGCCCGTGAAGGGATCAACGCC
>JAUWNS010000019.1 GCA_030612485.1 Candidatus Bipolaricaulota bacterium | reverse complement strand
CACCTCAGGCCAGCTATCGTTTATCTGGAAGCTCCAGCTCAACTCGTAGCCTTCGGAAGAATTGGCTATTTCGGTGACGTTAACGTTGGTTATAGTGAGGTAGTTCTCTCCTTCCTCGCCGGCCCAGGGAGCAGCATGGCCGTCTGACTGATACCACATCATGGTTAGCGGCTTCGATGGATGGTTGAGCTGCAGGTAGCAGTGCTTTAGGTCAGTCCTTCCATCCGGGTCATAGTACTTCGCAGTCACTGAGTAAACGGTGTCGGGATGCATTGTTTGTGGCTGACCGCTGATGTCTGAGGCGTAGGCGATGGGCGGATAGTTTTCAGGGGCAAGCGGAATCAACGAGAAATTCACCTCAGTCGTCTCCCCAGCAGTGATGGTTGCGCCGCCCATCCCAAGTTCATACCCTTCAGCCGAAGCTGTCATACCATAGGAGCCTTCCGGGAGGTAAAGAGTGTAATCGCCGTTTGCGTCTGTAGTAGTCGAGTAAGGAGTGCCAGCTTGAGTTGGAGACGACACCTGTTCCTTTGCCGAAAGCGGTACTGGCGGCTCTTCAGCTTCGACCGTGGCCCCTGCTATACCTTCCCCAGTAGAAGCATCTGTCACCCTACCGGTTACTGTGCCGGTGTCTTCAAGCATGACGTAATTCTCGAAAGGCTCCATCAATGGGAAATTGTCATTATCCGAGTTTATGGCATAAGGGGTGTCTCCAATTCCGTCCCCGTCGTCATCGTCTCCAGTGTAATCGTCCCAATAGTTGCCTAAGTAGTTGATGTAAGTATAGCCGTTGTATGTGTAGGTTAGTTGCTCTGGGGACTTCCAGATATTAGTTCCATAGTAATCATAGCTCGTCTCAGTATTATTAATGAAATTGTTACAATGGATTTCATTATTGTTAGCTGGCTCTGCTGAAGTGATCGCATAACGATTATTGATTACGTTGTTGTTGGAGAATGAATTACCATTAGCTCCTGCGTCCAAACTAATGCCGCACCAGTTGTTCGAAATCTCATTACTTGTTATGTGGTTGCTGTCTGAGTAGTCAACATCAATACCGAATACATTTTGTGATATTAAATTAGCCTGGATACTATTCCTATACGATTCATAGAGATAAAGACCGCAGGCTCCTTCATTCGAAAATATGTGATTGCTGTTGAGTGTATTGTCGTTTGAATACGAAAGACGAATACTGGCACTGTTGTTGAATACCTTGTTGTTTATTACGGCATTGCCTGAAGAGCGTTCCAAAGTAATCGACGCGCAATTGCTGGAGATACTGTTATCTCGAAGATCACAGGAATCCGCATTAGCGACATATATTCCACTAGCTGAGAACGCAGTGGCTCCATTTACTGTAAAGCCGCTTATCTTGGCATGGTCAGCCCTTATCTCAAACACATGGTCGCCCGCATTGGCTGCTTGGATAATCGTTCCCTCAGCGCCATTCTGCGACCTGATCGTTAGGTTATCCTTATTCACATCGACGTTCTCAGTGTAAGTCCCATCTCGCACGATTATCGTGTCGCCGGGACTTGCCGCATCCACTGCTGCTTGGATAGTTGAGTAATCATCGGGAACATAAATGGTCGTTGGTGCGCCCTCCCCGATCTTCGCCACGAAGGCATCATACTCCCCACCGTAATCCGGCTGCAGGGGATTCTGGGTGGGGAAGTCAAGAGAGCCAGTGTGTCCTGTGATGTAGGCATTTCCCAAGGCGTCCACCGCGATGCTTTGGCTATACTCGGTGCCACTCCCGCCGAGGTAAGTGGAGTAGACAAGTGACGGGCTCGAGGGGTTCAATTTCGCAACGAAAGCATCGCTTTGCCCACCAAGATCCGGTTGCAGAGCGTTCTCGGTGGGAAAGTTAGTCGACCAAGTCACGCCTGTGACACAGGCATCCCTTGAGCCGTCCACGGCGAGAGCGTAACCCCTATCGTCATTGCTGCCACCAAGGTAAGTGGAGTAGACTAGTGACGAGCCTGAGGTGCTTAACTTGGTTATGAATGCGTCCAGGTTTCCCCCCGCGTAATCCGGCTGTAGGGCGTTCTGGGTGGGAAAGTTAGTAGAGTGAGTCGCTCCAGTAACATAGACGTTTCCTGAACTGTCAACCGTGATGTCGTAACCCGCATCATAGCTACTGCCGCCGAGGTAGGTGGAGTAGACCAGTGACGAGCCTGAGGGGTTCAAGTTCGCAACGAAGGCGTCAAAATCGCCTCCACCATAGTCGGGTTGCAGAGCGTTCTCGGTGGGAAAATCACTGGAAGAAGTGAATCCTGTGACATAGGCGTTGCCAAATGCGTCTACCTCGATGCCGTAGCCTCTATCGTAGCCACTGCCGCCGAGGTAAGTGGAGTAGACAAGTGACGAGCCTGAGGGGCTTAGTTTTGCCACAAAGGCATCATACCAACCCCAGCCAAAATCCGGTTGGAGCGGGTTCTGTGTGGGGAAGTCATCGGAATAAGTGCCTCCAGTGACATAGACGTTTCCTGAACTGTCAACCGTGATGTCGTAACCGGCGTCCTTATTGCCGTGACCATAACCGGCACCACTGCCGCCGAGGTAAGTGGAGTAGACAAGTGACGAGCCTGAGGGACTCAACTTTGCCACAAAGGCATCACTATCCCCGCCGAGACCCGGCTGTAGGGCGTTCTGGGTGGGAAAGTCGGCGGACCAAGTATATCCTGTAATGTAAACGTTCCCTAACACATCCACCGCGATGCCTTTGCCTCCGTCAGAGTCACTGCCACCGAGGTAAGTGCAGTAGACAAGTGACGAGCCTGAGGGACTCAATTTCGCAACGAAAGCATCACTATCGCCCTCACCATTATCCGGCTGCAGCGCGTTTTGGGTGGGAAAGTTAGTAGAGTTCGTCACTCCTGTGAGATAAACACACCCAGAAGCATCTAGGGCAATGCCGCAGCTTTCGTCAGTGCTGCTCCCGCCAATATAGGTGGAGTAGACTAAGGTGGGGTCGATGATCAGCGGCTTCGTGGAAACGTAGTCACCTAAACTGAACACCACTTTACCTTCCCCAAACAAACGGTAGCCTCCCTCGACGGTGACGCGCTCTTCATCGATCATCTGGTAGATGAGGGGAGGGGCTTCAATCAGCTCTCCGATTGACGTCTCTAGCACCAGCGCCCCGTTCTCCCGCACGTACATACTGGAAACACCACTATAGTCCATCGTGATCACTGTAGGATCAGCGCCTGCAGCGACAACAAACTCACTCTTCAAGCGCCCTTGTTCGCCACTGTAGACAAGGTCGATGCCTGGATAGAGGTTGTGGTAGGTGATCGCTGCATAGGTGGGTACGTTAGTTCGCCACTGCTCTGGATCGTTTCCCAAAAAGAAGTTGGCAACCCCGGGAAGTGGTTTCTCTCCTTCTACTTTCACTTCTCCATTCGCTCCAGCAAATCGAAGGCGCACTACCGAGCTGCGAGTGTCTTCGTCCTCTGTCCCTTCACTGACAGCAAACACAACCTCTTTCGGGGTAAAGAAGATGGTCTGTTTGCCAGCTTTGACCATGAACTGCACGTTCATATCTGCCTGACCAGCGTTGGCGATGAAACTGACTGGGAGCTCCGCTATCTTTGCCTGAATCTTCGCTTGACCGATCTGGCCTTCATCTTCCTGAAATCCGGGAAGAATACCGTGAGTCGGAGCTTCGGCACCGAAAGATTGTGTTACTACCAGAGGAAAGAAAACAACAAAGAGGAGAGCCACAAACACAGCCATCTTTTGGCGCAAGAACGCGCCTACGCACATTTCCCTATCACTCCCCCCTAAGCCCCAAAGACAAGGTTCAGCGATGCACTCTTTCTCTATATCCCGAAATTGTCCGCGTGTACCGCTGATTCCGTTAAACCATACTACCACCATTGAAACGGCAATGTCAAGAGGGCGGGCATTGCTCTTTCTCGGCTCCTCGCGCTCCTAAAAGGGAAGCCAAAATCACCTTTCTCTCGCCCATTCGTTGCACTCACTCAAGCCGCAAAGATCGCTAAGAGATGCCTTTGTTCTTATTCTTTTCCCCGTTCTAATGCCTTTCTTGGCGTTCTTTGCGTCTTTGCGAGAGACACAAGCTTTTCCTCTCGCCCGCTCGCTATGCTCGCTCAAGACGCTGAGATCGCTAAGAAAGGGATTCTCTTCTTGTACTTTTCCTGTTCGACGTTTTCCTTGGCGCTCTTTGCGCCTTTGCGAGAGAATGCTTTTACCTTTCTCATCACTGCCTTGCGTCTTTGCAAGAGGCGATCTGTTCTGCATCTTCAGCTACCCACTCGATACAGCGAGGAGCTCCTTTTTCGTTCTACCCCATCCATCCTGCGGCTCCGAATTCCGTCGTGTACGGATCTTCCTCAGCACAACACTCCTCCCGCGTTGCGCTCTCTACACCTTCAGCTCTGTGCCCAGCGGCAGGGGTTGTTCTCGTCGTTCTAAGACGTGTTCTTCCTGTATTCCTGGTCTCCTCAGCGTTAGGCCGTTGTTGTAGTTTCAAGCTTTTTACCGCCGAGGGCACAAAGATCGCTGAGATGAAGCATTAAGGTTCCCATTCCTCTCTGCGTGCTCCGCGTTCTCGGCGGTGGATACTTTTCTTTCGCAAGGAGAAGAGGTTGGTGCAACAGTCTACTATCACCTCTCTTGAAGATCTCCACCGGAAGTCACTCCTCGATCCACACCCGGATTTCGTCGAAGTAAGCGTCACACGCCTCGGTATGGCTCTCGTCCCCCAGGAGGATCGACCACTCCCCCCCGTCGGTGATCGACTGGGTTAGCCGTCCGGAGATGTGAAGCTGGTCGTTGACATAGAACTCGTATCCATCTGCGGAGAAGACGAACCGGTATGTATACCAGCGGTAGACGCCGGGGGCGAACGGAATCGGATGGCCGATGTCACCGCCGTAAGCCTCGGGTTCCCGGATAGTCGACCCTCCTCCTTCGTTGGTGAAAAGATAGTACGGGAGGGATCCCGCAAGCGAATCGAGCGACTTGCGTGCGGGGAAGATCGACATGGTGTGCGCGTCCTTTGTCTGGGCCATCATCGCCTGGCAGGAGAAGACAATACGCTGACCAACACGAAGCGGGGGAATGGTCACGGCAGCGCTGCGGCGATGCCAGCGGTCCGCACCGCTTCGGATGTGGAGCACGAACCCGTGCGCACCGGTGATGCTCTCCACCGCTCCCTCACCGGCACTCGCCCATGTGGGATCGAGTGACCATCGCTCAAGCGCTTGGTCACCATCCGAGAAATCCTCGTGGAAGATCTCGCTCCCGCTTTGCAGGTAGACGAGGATCTCTCGCTCCACCTGCGCGGTGCGACCAGTAGAGTCCTCTATGCGCAGGGTCACTGAATAGTGCCCCGCTTCGCTGTAGGTGTGATCTACTCTCTGCCCGGCCGTCTCTTCCCCATCAGAGAAGACCCATGAGTAGGAGATGATCTGGCTATCACCGTAAGATGAGGAGGCATCGAACGTCACTTTTTCTCCGGCGTAGATAACGACCGAGCTGGTCTCGAACCGCGCCACCGGTCCCGTATTGAAAAGGGTGCACCCACCAAGAAATAATAGAGCCAGCACCAAGGAAAAACTTACTCGTCTACAACTCCTCTTCCCACTAGCCAACCTCGATCAACCGATCCTTCGGCAAGGAGGTAAGAACCTCGCACCCTTCCTCTGTGACGACCATCAGGTCCTCAATTCGTACCCCACCGAGTCCAGGAAGGTATACCCCCGGCTCCACGGTGACGGTCATCCCTGCTTGCAGCGTGTCCTTACTCAACGGGGAGAGCCGCGGCCCCTCATGCACCTCCAAACCGACCCCGTGCCCGAGGCCATGGCCAAAGTGTTCCTTGTGCCCTGCTTGGGCGATCAGATCGCGCGCTGTCTCATCGACCGCCACCCCTTTCTCCCCGGCTCGAACTGCGGCAATCCCGGCCTTGTTCGCAGCGAGGACGAGATCGTAGATCTCGCGAAGTTGCGCAGTGACCTTCCCTACAGCAAGAACACGCGTCATATCCGAGCAATAACCGTCGAGCTGAGCTCCGATGTCAAAGAGGAGGAGATCCCCCTCTTTGATCCTCCGCGTCCCAGGTTGGTAGTGAGGAAGGGCGCTGTTCTCCCCAGCGGCCACGATCAGATCAAAAGAGACCTTCTCCGCCCCCTTCTCCCGCATGATGAATTCAAGGCGCAGGGCGAGTTCCCGCTCACTCATCCCAACGCGAATCTCTCCCATCAGTTCCGTAAAAGAGTCCTCGGTCAGCCGGACCGCCGCGCGGATCTTCTCGATCTCCTCTGGTTCCTTGATCAGGCGTAGGTCGGCAACCGGGTCAGGGAGGGCGAACAACTCTCCTTCGAACAAGTCTCGCAGCTTCAGTACTGTGGCGTGGCTCATCCGCGCTGAGGCAAAGGCAACCTGAGAGATTCGGCGCTCACGGCAGAGCGTGGCGACCCGATCTAGGTATGGGCCATCGACCCGCACGAGCGGTAGTTCGGGGACTTCCTGCTTCGCTTGCTCGGTGTAGCGCGAATCAGTAATGAGGAGCGCCTCCTCGTGTGTGATGATGAGCGCCCCTTCGCCGGTGAACCCGGTGAGGTAGAAGAGGCTCACATGATCCGACTCTTCGAGGTTCAAGACGAGGAACGCGTCGGCCTCAAGATCGGTGAGCAACGCGGTACGACGTTTTTCGTAGTTCAACCTTCCTCCTTTTCCTGTACAAGACCGCTGAAAGACTCGAATTTCCAATCACTCAATCACTCAATCAATCACTAAGGAAGGATACACACTGCAGGAGAGCCTTGTCAATGACCGGCAGGGTCGGTAGAATCAGGCGCTATGACAGATCTCATCTCGTTGCGCGAACAGATTGAGAGGATCAACGCCGACCTCAAACAGGGGATCGATCGGCTGACCGACCGATCCGCCTTGGAGACATTTAGGATCGAGTTTCTCGGGCGTAAAGGGCGTATCGGACAGCTGTTCCGTTTGTTGGGGCAGATCGATGCCGGTGAGAAAGCTGAGGCAGGGAAGCTACTGAACGACCTCAAGACCTCGGCGAATGCTGCCTTTGAGGAACGTCGCAGTGTGCTCGAGAATACGATTCTTCAGTCGGAAATTGAGGAAGAGAAGGTCGACCTTACCCTCCCCGGCGTCTATCACCCCTTAGGGCATCGTCACCTCCTGACCCAGGTACAGCAGGAGATCGAGTCGATCTTCCTGCGCATGGGATTCGATGTCGCCACCGGTCCGGAGATCGAGAGCGAGTACTACAACTTCGAAGCGCTCAACATCCCGGCCGACCATCCTGCGCGCGACGATTGGGATACGTTCTACATAGATGAGACGACCCTGCTACGACCGCAAACCTCCCCGGTGCAGATCCGGGTGATGGAGAAGACCAAGCCGCCGGTGCGGATCATCTGCCCAGGGCGTTGCTACCGCCGCGACACACAGGATGCCACACACTCGCCCGTCTTCCATCAAGTCGAACTCTTGTGGGTAGAAGAGGGGTTATCGTTTGCCAACCTGAAGTATCTCCTCGAAGCGTTCATCCACGAGTTCTTCGGCGAGGGGTATGAGATGCGCCTTTCGGGGGACTTCTTCCCGTTCACCGAGCCATCCGTGCAAGTACACATGCGCGCCCCCGGCGCTGAGGACTGGCTGGAGATCATGGGCGCAGGGATGGTCGATCCGACAGTGCTGACGAAAGTGGGGTACGACCCGGAGAAGGTCACAGGGTTCGCCTTCGGTTTGGGAATCGATCGGATGGCGATGCTCCGCTACGGAATCGACGACATTCGCACCTTCTTCGCCAACGACCTGCGGTTCATCACGCAATTCTAACCTTAATCTCTCTTTTTACCTCGGAGAGAATCCGGTAGAAGCGATACTCTCGCCCGTTAATAAAGAGCCTCCGCTGGATACCCCCTCAACGTCGGAGACAAGCCATGCATGGCAAGCTCCGACGAAAAGATGGATGTAGCGTCGCACCTTGTGTGCGACGTTGCTGTCGATCTGTGCCTCTGCGAGAAATAAGCTTTTCAATCTTACTTAGCAGGTTGCAGTTTAGCAGTTTAGGGTCAGATGCTGTATTGAATGTCAAGTCACCTCCTCGGTAGGAGAGCGGAATTCTTCACCGCTCTTGTAGATGGCATGTGCAATCAGTAAGAGCTTTCTCGCTGCAGCGATTCGAGCCACCTTGTCCGGTTTCCCCTGCTCCTTTAGCCGTCGGTGAAGGGCTTTCACACTGGGGTTGTAGCGAGCAGCCGGCAACGTTGCTTGATACAAACGCTTCCGCAGTTCCCGGTTCCCTCGCTTGCTAATCCGCGTCTTTCCATGTACTGAGGTTCCCGACTGAAACTGGATTGGATCGAGGCCCGCGAGTGCAACGATCTGGCTGCGTGTGGCTCTCGGATACTTACGGAACAGTGCCAGTAGGGTGAGCGCAGTAATCGGACCAATCCCAGGAATCGAGAGCAGAGCAACGAGTCGTCGTCCCGTCTGTTCGTCCTCCTCGGCGTTTCGTTGAGCGGCCACGAGATACCGTTCTTCTCTGTTCTTCAGCTCGGAGATCTCTGCCTTGATCTCAGCAAGAAGAGTTGTTGGCGTTGCTGGATCGTTCTCCAGTGCCTCGTGGAGTCCCTGGTAGGCGACTCGTGCTTTCTGAGCCACACGGTAGTAGGCTAGTCGTGCTTGTATCGACTCAGACAGCGAATCTTGGCTCAATTCACTTGCCTCGTTGTGGCCGCGCTCGATCCCGTAGCGGTACAACAGCTCTGCATCTGAACTATCTGTCTTTGATCTTCCTCGACCCACCTGACGCAAGTGTGGGACTACGCGTGGATTCAGTTGGCAGCAGAGAATGTGGTTCGTCCGGCAAAGTGTCTCCAGCTTGCGTGAGTAAGTGCTCGTCGGCTCGAACACAATGAATGCATCCTCTGTCCTCTTCACGAATCGGCGGAACTCTGGCAGGCTGCGGTCGTTGGGAAAGATCCTCTCGGTCTTGCCGTCGAACGTGACCAACTCTTGTTTGCTGACATCGACCCCGATACAGTGCATGCGGAACCTCCGTTCATGCTTGAGTGATGGAGAGTTCGTGTGGGCTGCCCTCTCCAGTCTGACCTCGTAAACACGAGCTGCGGCTGAAGCTGCGCTCTTGATGCTGTCCTGGCTTGTGGGAGGACGGTCCATCTGACCCTCGAACTGGCACAAGTGCCGTTCTAGCCTTCATCGATCTGCCCGCCCAACAACAATCTCCATCCTTCATTCAGTCTAGAGATCGCTGGAAAGAACGTGAACTCACCTACTGGCTAAGGTACGAGATGCCTTCATTCTTGGTGTTTCTTCGCTGAGGATTGATACTCGCAGATTGATCATGACCTCTTACTGTCATCTACCTCTCTCCTTTGGAACTGCTCCAGGCGTAACGCCAAGTTCTATCCGATTCGGAGGGTGACCCCGCGAGTTTAAAACTCGTCCCGCAAGGTGTATTCTACTTTCAACAGCATGTAGATAAACACCGAGAATGAAGATCTGCCGCCAGGCTCCCCCGAGAGGCACACCCTCGCTTCATGCTCATCTTGTGTGAGAGACAACTCTCCAGTTGGCGAATCCGAGAGCCCTGGCTTATAGTAAATGGCTGCACCTTGCGAAGAGGAGAAGAATGGGACGACAAAAGAAGCCTCGTTACTGCCGGGAGTTTTCCGGTTACAACCTGTTCAAGCCAAGCGGGATCCCGCTGGCACAGGTTGAGATTGTGGAGGTCGCACTCGATGAAGTCGAGGCGATGCGTCTCTGCGATCTCGAAGGGATCGACCAGGCGCGTGCTGCAGAGGAGATGGGGGTTTCACGAGGGACGGTGCAACGATTGGTCTCCTCGGGGCGCAGCAAGTTGATCGATATGGTGATCCACGGAAAGGCTCTCGTCATTGCCGAGAGCGAGCATGTTGTTGTCCGCGGCCCGGGACGTCACGGGCGGGGGATGGGACGTGGCCGCTTTCAGCGATGATCAGGATTGTTCATGCTAACGCAGGAAGATCCTCTGGAAACGAAGTCGCTGATTACTCCACGGTTGACGTTGATCCCTGCTACTGCAGCGCTTGTGCAAGCTGAGATTGGACCGCAGGGTCTCTTTTCCCAGGCGCTTGGTGCAAAGGTCCCTAAGAACTGGCCGCCAGAACTCCTTGTCGATGTACTTCCGTTTTTCTTGGAGCAACTTAAACAGGACCCCGCGCTAGTGGGATGGCTGTCATGGTACTGGGTACTGCAGCGAGAAGCGACAGAAGAGGGATTGCTGATAGGAAGTGGCGGGTTCAAAGGCCAACCACAGTCAGATGGAGCGATTGAGGTCGGTTACTCAATCCTGCCACAGTATCAAGGGCGTGGATACGCTACGGAGGCTGTTGCGGGCTTGCTCGCGTGAGTCTTCGCCGCGACCTCGTCGATGCGGGCTATCTGGTCCGCGACCTAGCAGGGCACGAGTACCGTGTGCTTCCTGATGGACGAGGAGCAGTACAGTTTGATCAATCGGTCAACAGCGTAGATCCATCGGCAGTGCTGCGCGCAGCGCAGAAGTATACCGATATTCGGAGACATGAGCGCTTGATCCTCAAAGAGAATACTCCAACCTGAGCAATGCTTAACCGTGATTATAAAGACGGATGCATGCCAGTAGCTAGAAAAGGCGGACGAACGGATCTGAAATTAGTTTACACCCTTCTACCCTGAGCTGAATCGCCAAACGAAGCGAGAAAGAGCGACAAGATGCAAGGTTTGATCCCTTGACTTTCTGCCTGGCACACGATCAACTGGAAGCAAGACATCCTACGACCTTCTCCCAGTCCGTACAAACATGCCGGTCCAGGTGAGAAGAAACCCGGCAAGAAGAGAAAACGCGGGCAGGTACCCGATCTTTGTCAACAACACCCCAATGATAATCGGACCGAGAGCCTGCCCGGTATCGGCAATCGTCCCGAATACCCCCATCGCCGCACCAAGGGACTCCTGCTTCGCTAAATCGGCGACGAGCGCTCCAGTTGAGGTAGTGACGAATGCCTCCCCCAGCCCGAATGCCACACAGAGAGCGGCAAGAATCCAAAAGGAGGTAAACAGCGGAATCAACGCGAAGGGCACGGCGCACAGGATCATCCCAGCGACGATCGGCGCCCGCCTCCCATAGCGATCGGAGATTCTCCCCATCAGGGGTTTGGCGACAACGCTCGTCCCGGTAAGGATCGTCCACAAAAGCCCAGCCAGGGCCACGTTCAACCCTGCTTTTTCGATCACGTACAGGGGAAGGAACGCGTGCAGGACACCCATCGTCATGTTCTGCACCCCTTCTATCCCCGCGGTGAGAACCACCGGGCCTGAACGGACGACCTCGGCCAGGCCGCGCAGTGTCTTGCGGTAGATCTCCCGCACACTACGCAGTCTCTCTTGCGTCTCCTCACGCATCCCGGGAATAAGCCACGCTGCAATCCCCAGCGACACAACGCCGACTCCACCGATGATCGCGTAGATGTGATGAAAATCTTGCGCCGTGGGAGTTCCCCCACGAGCAAGGAGATAGAGAAGCCCACCGGCAAGGAATCCGCCAAGGGCATTGGTGGCAATCTTGATCAACGAGAACCACGCTAGCAACTCCCCTTTGCGCGCCCCGGCGAGCGCAGCAACCGCGGCCATCACCACCGGCCCGTAGATCGCGGTCGCCATCCCATGGAAGAAGCGGATAGGGAGGAGTTGCCAATCACGGCCGACCAGGAGATAGAAGAATGGAGTCAGCCCGAAGACCGCAGCACCGAACAGTAACGTCCTTCGCCTTCCGATCTGGTCAGAGATCGCGCCGGCCGGAGCCTTGAGGAAAATCCCGGTTATCGTGGATGCAGCGACGATCATCCCCACCATCGCTGGCCCGGCACCGAGCGCGGCCGCGAACAGCGGCAGGATCGGTGTACGCGCCATGTTGTAGCTCGTCCGAGCAGAGAAGTCGATTGCACACAGGGCAAAGAATCGCCGTGGGATGCGTGGACGAGGCTCAGCACTCTCCATCAGTTAGCTTGCGGTCTTCTTCTTCGCCCACTCGTACAGAGCATCGTACATCGGGGTTTCCCAGGCGATCTTACGGTGATCGTCCTCGCTCAGAAGGGCGAACCCATACGCGATCGCGCTCAATCCAGCTTCCTCAGGTTCGTGGTATGCTGAGCGCTCCGGGTTGACGTCCGCGGTGGAGACGATCTTTGCCACCAAGTCCAATGCCGGATCTTTCCCCCACAGGTCGTGATGCATCATCAAGGTGACAAACGTGCACACTTCGCCCTCCGGGGTCTGCTCGTGGGAGAAATCCGCTCCCTTGGCGTCGTACGATTTGGCGTCGAGCTCCTTTGCCTTATCCAGCACCTTGCCTCGGGGGACAAAGATGAACTCCGCCTGCTGGTCGATGAATCGCTTGATCAACCACGGACAGGCTACCCGATCGATATTTCCGTGCTCGCGCGTTACCCACTTCATGCTATCACTCCTCTCGTTTCTTGCACTGTATCCCCTGCTGATGGGCGACGCAAGCATCCGCAGTTCTTGGTTTAGTTATCGGGAAGGTCCACCCTGAAATTGGCCCATACAAGCGAGTGATCACTCTACGCAGGCACTAAGATATCCCTCGAACTATCACCTCAGCAAATCCATCGGGATTATCGGCCATTATGTCGTGGCCGGAGTTCTCAACAACGAGCACGTTGATCCCCTGTGCTGACAGAGCCCCGACATCTGGGCTGGGTAGGTTCCTCTCGCCAAAGATGAACGTGCGCGGTATGGAGAGCGCGAGGAGCTGTTCGCGGAACGTTGGCTGCCTATCTTCAATCAGTGATACAGCACTTCTGTACATGGCACGCGGGTCGGAGGCCTGCACGGTCCCTGCATAGTCAGTCCACCCTCCCGAGGTCACTCCGCGCAGGAAGGCGGCGTAGCCGTTTTTCATGAATTGTTCTTCAGTCTGCGCGGTGATCGGTCCGCTTACGCTCCCTGGCCCAGGGTCAAGGTTTCCTTCTGCAACGATGAGATTCGACACCAGATCGGGGCGTGTCGTCGCGAGGACAATCGCGATCGATCCGCCCATGCTATGCCCGATCACGGCACAGCCTTTTAGATTAAGGTGACCGAGGAGGGAGGCGACTGTGTTTGTATGATCCTCCATCGAATATCGGAACTTGGAAGGGCGATCGCTGAACCCGAAGCCGAGAAGATCGGCGAGGATTACTCGCCTGGTTGCCAGAAGCGGATGACGCAGAATGCGTGGGAACCAGGAGGATGACGCCGATCCAAGACCGTGGATAAACACGAGGGCCGGCTCGTCACCGGGAAGGTCGTGATAGCGGATGTATGCATTCAGGCCCTCAATGAGAAGCGCTTCCAAGTCTCCCTCCCTCCGAAACTCACGTACGCGACGGGTGGATTCCCCATTTCCAGATCTCTCTAAGGTTCGCCGATTTGCCGTACATCAGCATTCCTACTTAGAACAGCCCCAATTGAGTCGCCCTTTCAGGCGTGTATGGCTTGACGCTCGTCGCGATGGCGTACTCCTTGCATAGCGTGTAGAACACGTTGGCCAGACGATCAGCCTTTGGTGATGCGCACTGGTAACGATCGCCGAATGTCCGTTCGTACTCTTCCCTTAGGCCGGGGAAGGACTCGTCCAGCTCTCTGTAGTAGTACGAGCGCTGACGGTCGCGCAGGCTCATACCGAACCAGGGGATGATCGTACCCACTCTACACTCGTGCGCTCTTCTCACGATCGTGGTGATGTTCTCCTCTGTATCCTCGATGAACGGCAGGATCGGCATCATCGCGATCCTCGTCTCGATCCCAGCACCCGCAAGGATCTTAAGCGCTTCCAATCGCCTCGATGGGGGTGGTGCATATGGCTCGATCTTCTTGGCAAGCTCGTCATCCGTGGTCGTGATGGTGAACGAGACCGCGGCACCGACGCGGTTGATCTTGCGCAGGGTGTCGAGGTCCTTCAGAATGAGATCGCTCTTAGTAAGGATATGGACGGGAAATCCGTACTGGGCGATCACTTCGAGTGCCTGGCCAGTCATGTTCAGGTGAGCCTCCGTCGGGGTGTATGGATCGTTCATCGAGCCGGTCCCGATCGTTCCCTTAACACGCTTACTCGCCAGTTCCTTCTTCAGAAGGTCGATTGCGTTCACCTTGACGAGAATGTCGTGGAAGTTTTCGATCCGGTAGCACTCGCTGCGCGAATCGCAATAAATGCACCGGTGCTCGCACCCGCGGTAGAGGTTCATGTTGTAGTAGAACCCGAACCAGGGATCCGGTCCCTTAACTCGTGACAGCAACACCTTGGCCGTTATCTGTTTGATCATCGAGCGCCTCTTTCGCGTGAGTCTCCACCATGCGCTTTGATATAGCGCGATACCATGGTAGATTCCGCGCTTACCCATTACAATACCAACGCTTGCGACAAGGAGGAAGAGGATGGATCTCGATCAAGTGCACACCTACATCATGACGAAGGTAGGGGCGAGCGAAGAGCGGCCGTTCGACCTCGAAACGCCTGTTTACAAGGTCATGGGGAAGATGTTCGCCCTCCTTGCTCCGGAGCGCACGCCGCAGTGCCTCACGCTCAAGTGCGATCCGGATCACGCCCTTCTACTACGGGAGATCTATGACACTGTCAAACCCGGCTACCACATGAATAAGAAGCACTGGAACACGATCGCTCTGGACGGAAGTGTGCCTGATGATGAAATCGAGGAGATGATCGACGAATCCTATGACCTGGTCGTAAGGGGGTTGACCAAGGCCGCGCAGAGAGAGTTAGCAGGATTTAGTGAATCAAGTTGAATGATTGAACCTCCCAATCTTCCGATCTCTCAATTCCTCAGCGATCTTTGCGGCTTGAGTGAGTGTAACGAACGGGCGAGAGAAAAAACAACGTTGCACACAAGGTGCAACACCACATCAATCTTTCCCCGCGTCTCCCCGTCTTTGCTTCCCCCGCGTTCCGCGTTCCCCCTTCGCCCCCTCGCCCTTTCGCCCCTTCTCCCCATCTTGCCTTCCCCGTCCCCGTGGCTCCCCTTCTCCGTGTCTCCCCCTTCGCGATCTTGGCGTCTTAAGTAGGCGGGGCGATCGCTTCTTCCCACTCGCAATAGCATTCTCCCAGGGTCTTCGTGAGTTGCGCATGCTCTTCCCCAAGAGTGACGACCTCTGTCTGCTCGCCGCTGGCGCTCGCTTCGAGGAGCTCCTTTTCGATCTCGTGGAGCCGGGCTTCCGCTCGTTCGATCGCCCCTTCGAGCGCATGGAGAACCTCCTTGTGTTTTCTCTCTTTGTACTTGTCCTCCTTCTTCTTCGGCGGGGGGGGCTTCTTGAGGTGGGAACGGGGCACGCTTTTGGGTTTGACCGTGGAGAGGTCGGCGTCGCGACGTCTTCGATAAGTCCTATAATCGCTGGAGAAGACCTGTAATCGGTGATCGCGGATCTCCCAGATTTGCGTGGCCACCGCTTCGAGTAGGGCACGATCATGGGAGACGAGGATGATCGTCCCTTCGTAGGCAAGGAGGGCCGCTTCGAGGATCTCCTGACTCTTAAGGTCGAGGTGGTTCGTCGGCTCGTCGAGGAGGATGAGGTTCCCCTCCATCAATGAGAGGAGCGCGAGGGCGACGCGGCTCCGTTCCCCTCCGGAGAGGGCGGAGAGCTTCTTTGTGACTTCGTCGCCGGAAAAGAGGAACCGGCCGAGGAGGCCACGCGCCTGCCCGATCGAGAGGTTTGATCGGGAGAGGATCGCATCGAGCACGCTCGATCGGCCGTGCAGCCCTTCCTGATTCTGCGTGTAGGCGACCCACCGCACACCGTGCCCGAGGCGGATCTTCCCCGATCGCGGAGGAATATCGCCGGTAATCGTCTTAAGGAGAGTCGTCTTGCCACACCCGTTCGCCCCGACGATTGCTATTCGCTCACCGCGGTCGAGGACAAAGTCGGGACACGCGACCAACCGCGTGTCGAACCCTACCTCCAGGTTCTCGATCGTGAGCACCTTCTTCCCGCTCGGCTCTCCCGCGGGGATCACGAGGGAGATCTGCTTTGCCGGCTGGGGGCGATCGATCTGCTCCTTCTCGATCCGCGCGAGCTTCCGCTCCCGGTCCTTTGCCTGGCGGTGTTTCTGCCCGGCGTGGTGGCGGCGGATGAATTCCTTGTGGCGTTCTATCGTCTCCTGCTGTTTACTGTAGAGCCCCTCCTTACGGGCGGTTTCGGCCTCGCGCAGTAGTCGGGACTGTATGTACCCCCCGCGGTAGGAGGAAAACGACTCAAACGCGATCTCCCAGGTGCGATTGGTCACCCGGTCGAGCAGGTGTCTGTCGTGGGAGACGAGGATCAGTGCCCCAGAAAACTCGAGCAGGGTCTCCTCCAGCCAATCGAGGGCGGCGAAATCAAGGTGGTTGGTTGGCTCATCGAGGAGGAGGAGGTCCGGTTCTTCCAGGAGGACGCGGGCGAGGGCAGCACGTGCTTCCTCGCCCCCGGAGAGGATCTCCACCGGTTTATCGAACTCCTCGATCTGGAACCCGACCCCGATGAGGACGGAGCGAATCTTGGCCTCGATCGTGTATCCCCCCTGGCGTTCGAAGGCGTGGAGGAGAGCGTCGTAACGGTGGAGGACCTCCGGGTCATTCTTCTTTGCCATCTCCTCCTCCAACCGGCGAAGGGTTCGTTCCATCTCTAGCAGGTCCAAGAACGGTTTGCGCATCGCCTGCACGAGGGTCTCTTCCCCCGCAAGGCGGGCGACCTGCGGGAGGTAGGCAATGCTCGTCCCGCTCGCACGATGGATACCCCCTGCACTCGCTTCCTCCCATCCGGCGAGGATCGCGAGGAGGGTCGATTTACCGGTCCCGTTATCCCCAATGAGGGCGATCCGCTCCCCACGAGCGATCGCCACCGAAAACGGGGCAAAGAGGGTCTGTGCTCCGAACGACTTGGTCAGTTTCTCGATCTGAACGAGGGACATGGCAAAGATGGTACGAGAAGGGAGCAGGAAGGGAAAGGGGAGAGCGGAAGAAACGCGGAACGCGGAACGGAGAGAGCGTGGGGTCTGACGTTGTTTCTTGCGTGGAGATTGGCACGATTCCTCTTCTGGGAAGAATCAAGCCATGCAAGAAACAAGGTCTGACCCCAGGCGCTGCGGAACTCGGAAGGGTGAGATTGCCCTTTACAGGAAACTGTGCTAGCATGAGGTGGTGAGTACGATGAAGGAGGCAATGCTCTACGAGAGGATTGGGGATGGCCGCGTCCGCTGCAACCTCTGTTCACACCGTTGCTTGATCGCGGAGGGAGAGCGAGGTTTCTGCCACGTGCGCGTGAACGAAGGGGGGAGGCTCTACACCACGGTCTACGGGCGAATCGTCTCCCAGAGCATCGATCCGATCGAGAAGAAACCGCTCTTTCACTTCCTCCCTGGGACGCGCGCCTATTCGGTCGCCACAATGGGGTGCAACTTCACCTGCCTCTACTGCCAGAACCATACGATTTCGCAGTACCCGCGCGAACACGACGGCCAAATCCTTGGCGATGAGGTCTCTCCCGGAGAGATCGTCGCCGCGGCCGTGGAGAGCGGATGCGAGACGATCGCCTACACGTACACCGAGCCAACCATATTCTTCGAGTACGCCTTCGATACCGCCCGCCTCGCACGCACCGAGGGGTTGAGGAACGTCTTCGTCTCCAACGGTTACATGACTCCAGAGGCGATCGAGACGATCGCCCCCTACCTCGACGGGATCAATATCGATCTGAAGGGGATATCGGACGACCTCTACCACAAGGTGGCCGGTGGGAACCTCCGCCCGGTCCTCCATTCGATAGAACAGTTCTTCCGTGCCGGGGTGTGGGTGGAGGTGACGACCCTCCTCATCCCGGGGTTGAACGATAGCCCACAGGCGCTGCGCTGGACGGCCGAGGCGATCCGCGGGGTCTCGCCCGTGATCCCCTGGCACATCAGCCGGTTCTATCCCGCCTACCGCATGCTCGACCGTCCGCCTACCCCGGTCGCCACGCTAGAGAAGGCGCAGAGGGTCGGAGAGGAGGCCGGGCTTCGCTACGTCTATATGGGAAACGTCCCCGGCCAGGGGGAGGATACCCACTGTCCTTCCTGCGGCGAGGTGGTCGTGAAGCGTCGTGGTTTCTTGGTGCGCACAAACTCTCTCCAGGAAGGACACTGCCCCTCCTGCGGTGCTAAGATCGACGGAGTCTGGTTCGTCACTGCGTGATACATCACCGCGTGACACGTCACTTCGTGATTTGTCACTGTGTGACTCGTACTCGTCGTGCCCCATCGTCGCGAAGGTCGATCTGAACCATGATATCGCTTACCTCAACGATTCCCTCCACCCGTGTCGGCCACTCGACCGCACTCACTCCGGTCTCAGGGGGAAGGAGCTGATCGAGACCGACCTCGGCGAGTTCCGCGAGGGAAGAGACCCGATAGGCATCGAGGTGATGAAGGGTGAGACGCCCATGGTACTCGCGGGCAAGGAGATAGCTCGGGGAGACGACAACCTGCGTAATGAGGAGCCCCTTGGCAATCCCTTTGACGAGGGTAGTCTTCCCCGATCCCAATGGACCGACGAGCGAGACGAGGGTTCCATCGGTGAGGGATGAAGCGAGATCGATCCCGATCTCCTCCATCTCCCTCGCGCTACGAGCGATGATCGTCTTGTCCATCCTCTAGGCCCGCAACGTGACGCCGAGCTTGGCAAGGCGCTTCTCCACGCGCGCGATCGTCTTGCCGATCTCCACATCGGTCAAGGTCCGGTCCGACGCTCGCAGGGCGAGCTCGTAGGTGAGGCTCTTGTGCCCCTCCTTCACCTGCTCTCCCTGGTAGAGATCGTAGAGGAGAACCCGCTCGACCGTCTTCTCGGCGCGGATAGCCTCACGTACCCTCTCCTCGAGAAGATCGATCGGCGCCAGCAATGAGAGATCCCTCTTAGAGGCGGGGAAGCGTGGAAGGGGCTGAAAGGCCTGCGTCATCCTTCCCCGATCTCTGGCCTTATCAAGGTCGATATCGAAGACGATCACCCGCGAGGAGACGGAGAGTTTCGCGCCGATCTCCGGGGCGAGCTCGCCGAAGAAGCCGAGCCTCTCACCCTCACAGACGATCCTTCCGCCACGCCCGGGGTGAAGAAAGGGGGGAGGATCTTCAGAGACGATCTCGACCCTGCCCAGGTGCAGTCCTGCCAGGAGGTCGGTAAGGATTCCCTTGGCCAAGGAGAGGTCGACCTCCTCCTTTCCGCGCAGGGGAATCCCGGTTCGGCCAAACAAGCCCACGGCGAGGGCCTCCCCCTCCCCGTGGGTTCGGGAGAAGGCCCGCCCCACCTCGAAGAGCATCCCCCCGCCAACACCCTGGTTAAGGTTCGTCTCGACGACTGCTAGGATCCCCGGCAGAAGGCTCCCGCGCATGGCTTCCTGCCCGGAGATCATCGGGTTGCGCACGGTCACGAGATCCTCATCGGAGAGGGAGAGGGCGCACCGCCAGCTCTCCTTGTCGAACCCGTCGGTGATGATCTCGTTTACCCCTAGGCCGGTGAGGATCTCCCGCACACGGTCCTTGTACAGTTCCCGTGGGTCTTTCTTCCCCATGCGCAGGACAGCACGTGGGGGAGTAGAGGGAAACCGGTCGTACCCGTAGATTCGGCCGATCTCCTCGATCAGGTCGACCTCGCGTACGAGATCGCTGCGGAAGCTGGGGATCGTTGCCACGATCTCTTCCCCTTTCTTGGCTGTCTCGATTTCCAATCTTTTGAGGATATCCCGTACCGTCTCGCATGAGAGAGCGATCCCGAGAAGGGCATTCGCCCGTGCTGGTCTAAGGCGGAGGATCTTCTTCATCCGCACGATGGGGGCAGTATCGACCAGGCCCTGGTGAACCTGGCATCCTGTCAGTTTCTGAAGGAGGTGTGCGGTGCGGACAGCAGCAAGGGGAGCCCCCTGAGGGTCGACACGGTGTTCGAACCGATGTGAGGCCTCGCTGCGCAGCCCGATCGAGCGGGAGGAGCGGCGGATCCTCATTGGGTCAAACGCCGCCGATTCCAAGAGAATCCGTGTGGTCTTGGAACCGATCTCGCTTCGTTCACCGCCCATCACCCCGGCGATCGCCAGTCCGCCCTTTGAATCGGTAATCATCAACACCTCTTCCGAGAGCTCGCGGTCGACCCCGTCGAGGGTGCGGAAATTCTCCCCTTTTTGGGCACGGCAAACGACGATCGGCCCATCGATAAGGTCAGCGTCGAACGGGTGCAACGGTTGGCCGAGTTCGAGCATTACGTAGTTCGTCACATCAACCACGTTCGAGAGGGGCCGCATCCCTGCCTTCAGCAGGCGATGCTGCATCCGCAGAGGGGAGGGAGCGATGGTGATCCCACTCATCAGGCTCGCTGTATAGCGCGGGGTATCGTTCTCGTCCTTCACCTCAATCGAGACGCTCTCTGCGGTAGAGGGCAAGGTCTCGTGCACACTGGTATCGAACGGCTTCAACGGCCTCCCGGTGATCGCCGCCACCTCGCGGGCGATCCCGTAGATCCCCATGCAGTCGGGGCGGTTCGAGGTCACCTTGATGTCGAGGATGATATCGTCGTACTCGAGGAGGTCGTTGAGATCGGTCCCCAAGGTGAAATCCAGGGTGGGGTCGAAGTTCCAGATCCCGCTCGAATGCTCCTCCAGGCCAAGCTCCTCCTTGGAGCATATCATCCCTTGCGAGATCACACCGCGGAGCTTCCTCTCCGTGATCTTAAATCCACCAGGGAGCTCTCCCCCAACCGTGATCACCGGGACGAGCGCATCGGCAACGACGTTCGCCGCCCCGCAGATCACCTCAACCGCCTCTTTCCCGAGGGCGAGGCGGCAGAGGGAGAGGTGGTCGGAGTTTGGGTGAGGACGATGATCGATGACCCGCCCGACCATGGCCCCTGCGATCCTCCCTGTATAGGCGATCTCCTCGACTTCGAGACCGGCCAGGGTGAGGCGTTCGGCGAGGTTGAGAACCTCCTCCTTGCTCACCCCGATATCGACGTACTCAGCGAGCCAGCGGCATGGGACCTTCATCGTTCACCTCAGTTTGCTTTTAGCATTCAGCTCTCAGCGATCAGCGCACATCACCAATGCGTACGCCAGCCTCTGTCTCGTTGCTTCTAGCTGAAAGCTAATTCCTGACAGCTATTCATTACAGCGAGAA
>JAUWNS010000121.1 GCA_030612485.1 Candidatus Bipolaricaulota bacterium | reverse complement strand
TTCACCAGGGGAGAATGCAGGGATAACCGCGCCGGTACGGTAGTCGAGCCGCGAAGCGATGGTCCCGCCGGTGCCGAGTAGCACAACGTTTGGTTTTTCTGGAGAGGAAGGAAACTCCTTCTCAGGAATCTTGTAATGGGCTTCCTTATAACCGATAGCGTGGACCTTGGTGACCGTATCCACGTCGATGCCGACGTTGTAGCCGGTGGAAAGCTTCAGCACGAGATGGGTATCGTCATCGTTCTCCGAGCGCGGCAGGATTATCCCTTCGAACTTGCCCCGTGTTGTATCGATCGTCGCCTCACTCCATACACGAACGTCGAACTTCTTCAACAGGGCCAAAGCCACTCCGCGGTACCCTTTGAATGCGTCGTTCATCCTTCCCCTCTTTCGATTGCCTGTGCCAGCTTGGACAACCGGATGTTCCCCAAAGCTAGTGGTCGCAGTTCCCCCATGATCCAATCCCGGCAGGCCAACGGGCGGTCGTTCGTCCGCCGTCTTTCAAAGGCTTCTCTCAGCTTGGGAATACGTGCGACGATCTCCTCTTCGGGGACCGGGCGATGATCAATGTCATCCAAGATCTTCTCGAAGCTGCGCTGCGGTTTCATCAGCGCCGATGGAGCCATGACCTTCAGGATATCACGGTCTAAACCGCGCGCTCGGACGTATGATAACAGGGCAATGAACCGCTCCGCGCTCCCTTTTCCATCGGGCGATGGCGCGTGGTTGAGGTGCTTCATGGTGTGAGCGATCAGCTTGCCGACGAACGTGGGGTCATCCGGCATCTCCTCGAGGATCTGTGCGACGATCTCAAAGAGGTTGCGCCGTAGGATGGTTCGGCACGCGTCCTCCGGAACTCCCCACGCTTCAAGCTTCGCGAGTTGTGCCGGAATATCCTCGGGGAGAGATCGATGGGCGGCGGCGATCATCGTTTCGCTGATCGGGATCGGTGCCGAATCGGTATCCGGGTACATTCGATTTGGCCCAGGGAGGACGCGCTCGAAGAGCGTTGTCCCATTGGCAAGTGCCTTGCGGGTCTCATTGGGGACACCGGCAAAAGCCAGCTGGCACCTCTCTTCGATCGTCTCGACCGCTGTCTCAATGTCGGCTATCGGACCCCACAGGAGGAGCTGTGCGTCTTTGGGTCCACTTCCGAGGAGCGCGCGGAGCATCGACCAACCATCTTTCGTGACCATGGGGGCTAGGGATTCGGAGTGGGTCATGTTCGGTTTCTCCAGGCAGGCGATGACTTTCAGTCGGTCGGAGAGCTCATCGCCAAAGGTCTGACCGGGTTGAGTGAAAAAGGAGAGGATACCAGCAAAGGACGGGAGGTTTACGGCCACAAACCTCTTCCCATGCGTGGCTTCCTGCTCAATGAGGCCGGGAATATCGCTGATCTGATCGTCATTTACTGCCACGGAACGAACTATCCATGCGCTTGGATCGCTCACGCGGGCGGATAGAACCTCGCGGATTTCGAGCAGGGCCTTCTGGCGGAACGCCTCGTTGTGAGTGAGTTCAGGGATCCAGCGGATGTGGGAGACCCCTTTGATCTCGACCCTCGTTCCACCAGTGATACTTACGTTCACGTCCTGGCGAGCCGCGCCGATCCCCGTGTTGACCTTGCCGGTGCTGCGCGCCAGGTAGCGGAGGTGTTGCGCCGCCCTTGCTGCCTCGTCGCACCATGTCCGGATAGGTGACTGTCTCGATCAACGGTATCCCCAGCCGATCGGTGGAGTAGACACGCTCGTGCCCCACGTCCGATACCTCACGACAGGAATCTTCTTCGATGCTTAGTTGAATGATGCGTATTTGCTTGTGGGGAAAGAGGATACTCCCTTCGATTCCGATGATGGCGGTACGCTGGAATCCAGTAGGTATGCTCCCATCCAGGTACTGCTTTCGTGTGATATGCAACTCACCGACGATACTCGTCTTGAGGAGCAGTGCAATCTCCATTGCGATGGCGAGCGCCTCACGGTTGATGGGAAATGGTGGCGTATCGTCGATATCGTAGGTGCACGCCGTCTGGCGTTTGAGCCGATAGGTTATGTTCTTCCGCGTCTTGAACTCCATCAGAGCCGTGCCGTCGTACTCTCCCAGCTCGCTCAGAGTCGGGCGCATATGCCGGATGACCTCGGCATCGTAGTCGTTCTTCCGTTGATACAGACCGGCCGGGCAGCGACAGAACAGCTTCTTCTCGGTCTTCAGCTGCTGATGAATTTCCAGGCCGCAGCGAAACCCCAACTCGCTATAGGTACGCGCAGATGCCTCCGTTCTCGGGATGTAATTCACAAGGCGTCTCGTCTCTTCGTAGTTAGTTCTCGCTTCACGGGCATTCATGATCGGTTGGGTATTCCCGCCTTTTCGCAAGAGAAGGTGCGCCGGGCCGCAAGCGAGTCTCTCACAGGGTCATTTTACTTTGGGAAAGGATAGATCCCCGGTGCAATGTGCGCAAGCCGGGCCGGAATTCTGCGGCCCTGATCGCGGCGGGGACAGACTGGTACGTGGATGAAACAGTGGACAACCAAGCACTAGGGTTGAGTGAGTGATTGATTAAATCTTAGCTTCTAAATCTCTTAATCCCCCGATGATTCAATCTATAAATTATACGGCCTCCCGATCATTCAATCTTCCGATCTCTCAATTCCTCAGCGCTCTCCGCGGTATAGTACATTCGTCCGTTCTGTACGCGGCGGTCGATTCCCTTCTCCTCGGCGAGGCGCGCTAGATACTTGCCCACCTCTGCGGGATTGATCCCCAATGAATCGGATAGGTCGGTTGGGGTGCACGGGCGTACTGCTAGAAGCCGTAGGATCTCTCTTGCGATCTCTTTCTCGTGCAGGAGCTTCGACCGCGAGCGGGTCCGTTTGGGCACGATGATGATCGGAACCTCGGGAAGCTCACTCTCCATCCGTTCGCGAATCTCATTGAGCTTCTCCTCGGAGACGGGGTCGACCTGTTCTTCCGGTGGACGGACGCAGGTGTTCAGGTTTACCTCGTGCGGGCGAATGAGTCTGATCTTCTCGATAAGATGGCCTGTCGAGTCAGGATCGGTGTTCATCGGTTCTTTTTCTGATTCGACGAGCATCACCTCAAGCCAGATCGGAACCCTTTGTGCGAGCTGGCCGATCGCGTTGGCAATCGCCTCGATCTCAAAACCCCTTGCCGGTCGATTGACCCTTAGAAACGCCTCCTGATCGCCGGCGTCGAGTGAGGGAAGGACAAGGTCGAAGAGAGCCGCTGTATCGAGGACCTCTGGGCGGGTGAGGAGGGATGAATTCGTGATCAGGGCGATCGGGATGTCGGTGAACCTGCGTATGGCAGCAACAGCCTCTGCAATCCGTAGGTTCAGTGTCGGCTCACCGGAGCCGGAAAAGGTAATGTAGTCAACATGTGTACGCTTACTAAGCGCCTCTTCCACTGCTGTTGCGATCTGCTCCGGCGCAGGGAATAGCTCCTTCACGTCTTCTGGCCCGGATACTATGTAACGCTTCTTGCCGAGCTGACAGTAGATACAGTCGAAGGTACAAGTAAGTCTAGGAATCGGGTCTACTCCTAGGCTCATGCCCAGGCGCCGTGAGGGAACAGGGCCGTAAACGATGTTCATCTCGTCTCTCCTTTAGAAATCGATGAGTCGAGGTTGCATGATCTCAGTGTTCAGGATCACTGCGGTTGCCCGGCCGGTGAGCCAGCCACACGCCTCGCCGGGATTTATAACAGTCGTCTTGCCCTCTCGAATGTCGATTTCGTGTGTATGCCCATAGATGACAAGGTTGTAGAGGCCGCTCTTAACGAGGGCATCGATGAATTTCGGTTCGTGCATCAGCACACCATGTTTCCCATCGACCGTGAACTCATGGTAATCGGGGTAGAGTTTTCCAATCCCTTTAAACCGCTCGGTAAGGTAGAGCCTCTCCCCATCGTTGTTTCCAAAGACGCCGATCAGTGGTGCCTCGAGGCGGGTAAATTCGTTTGCCGTAATAGGGGAGATGAAGTCGCCGGCATGGAGGACAAGGTCGACCTTCTCCTCGTTGAACAGTTCGACCGCGCGGGCGATCTTCGGCATGTTGTCGTGGGTGTCCGAGATGATCCCTAGCTTCATTGCAGCATTTCCCGAATCTTCTTGGCCATCGCAGCAAAGGCAAGGGAAATCGCGGCATCAGGTCTTTCTAACAGAATAGGGCGTCCTTTGTCCGCTTCGGTGCGTGCCTGTGGATCGATCGGAATCTTGCCCAAGAACGACACGTCGAGTTTATGCGCCTCTTCCTCGCCCCCACCTGCACCGAATAGATCGATCTGCCCTCCGCAGTGCGGGCAGATCAGACCGGACATGTTCTCCACGATCCCGATCTTCTTGATCTCCAGTTTCTTTGCCATATTCGTCGCTCGACGTGCGTCGATAAGCGCGACCTCTTGCGGAGTAGTTACGATGATCGCCATCTCCGGCGAGGTATGTTGAGTGATCGTCAAGACCTCATCTCCTGTTCCCGGGGGAAGATCGGCGATGAGGATGTCGAGCTCGCCCCAGTCAGCCTCGCCGAGGAATTGGTCTATTATCTTCGATCGTAGTGGACCTCGCCAGATGATCGGCGTGCCTCCTTCGACCATCGAGGCAATCGAGACCACCTTTACCCCGCGCGCATCACGGGGAACGATCATCCCTGCTTCCGCCTCCAAACCACCGCTGAGTCCCGTCATCTGAGGGACGTTCGGTCCGGTGATGTCGGCATCAAGTAAGCCCACGCGCAGCCCGCTTTCGGCAAACGCGTACGCCAGATTCACCGCCACCGTCGTCTTTCCCACGCCGCCTTTCCCACTGAATACGACCAAACGGTGCGTGATACGCTCCATCGCTTTTTCAATCCCTTGCATGGGATTCTGTGCGTGCACTGTCGGTCGCTCTTTTTGGTCGCTCATTACTTGTACTCCCTCTCTCCAAAGATCTTTGTCCCGATACGAACCATTGTTGCTCCCTCTTCGATCGCGATCTTGTACGTATTGCTCATCCCCATAGATAAGATCTTCATCTCAACACGCGGCAATTGCTGCATCTTCAGTCGGTCGAATAGCTGCTTCGTCTCTCTGAAGTAAGAGCGTGCCTGTTCCGGGTCGCCAAAACGAGGTCCCATCGTCATCAGTCCCTGCACGTTGAGGTGCTGCAGGGAGGAGATCTCTCGTATCAGCTCTTCGGCGTTCTCGGGGAGAACCCCTGCCTTCTGTGGCTCGCGTCCGGAGTTTATCTCGATCAGTACTGACATCGTTCTCTTGATCGTACTACAATGGTGATCGATCTTCTCTGCAAGACTTATGGAATCGACGGTCTCGATCATATCGAAGATCTCAACGGCCTTCTTCACCTTGTTCTTCTGCAAGCGACCGATGAAGTGCCAGCGCGCGCGCTGACCGATAGTGGCGAACGCCTCTTGTGCCTCTTGCACGTAGTTCTCTCCTATCACACTGATTCCGGCTGCGATTACCTGCAGGATCTCATCCGGGGCGCGTGTCTTTGCTGCGGCGACGAGCGTGACGTTTGCAGGAAGCTCCCTCAGGATCCTCTTGGTATTCTCTTTGATCATTGATCTACCTCTTGTTCTGAGCACGAAGGACGATTACTCCGACTGTAGTGTTGAGCTCGTCTGCGATCACAAGGCGCTGGAGTGCACCCCTCAAACCGGACACGTTGAAGCCAAAACTGATACATGCCTCCGAATCGATTTAACCTCCTGTTCAGTCCCCCCGGACTGACATAACCAAATACCAAGTCTAGCCGCTCTCAATTGTATATCAGTTTAATGAATCCGCCACCCTGCGCCACTGCGGTATCCTCAAAAGAAGTAGGAGAAACAGCGGCAACAACTGCTTCTCAGGTCCTCGCAGCTGTTCTCGTGTAATATTAGGCGGGAGGAGCTATGAAATGAAATACGATCACGATCGTGTCTGGGCTGCCTCGTTCCGGCACATCTCTCATGATGATGATGCTCAAAGCCGGGGGATGCTTTCAGTTCGTCGACGCTCATCACGCGTGCGTCTGTCATCATCATGATCATGCCTCCTATGATTCGACACACGCGCTTGCGTTACCAATGCCATCTCATGCTCATCTCGCACGAGAAACACCCCCTTGCTCCATGCTCATCTTGTATGAGACAACTCTGAGAGTTGCGTTATGCCCTCTCAAGAGTGGATAATCTGAGCGAGGACTTCTGGGTCCACGGCTTGAAACTCAGCGGGAAAAGTTCGAAAGTAGTCCTCCAGAGGACACCCTATGATGATGAAGGAAAAACCAATAGAGGAACTGGCGAAGAAGCTTCGCCTGAAGATCGACCCCCAAGCGTTGGAAATGGCTCTGCTGCACAGCTCCTATGTCAACGAACGTAGCGATCCCCGTGGTTCGAACGAACGTCTCGAATTTCTAGGCGACGCGGTGATCGGTCTTGCAGTGACGAGCCACCTGTTCAAGGAGTACCCCGATGCAAATGAGGGGCGCCTGACTAAGGCAAAGTCGGTTGTGGTCAGCAGGCCGATGCTTGCCGAGAAGGCAAAGAAGATCGGGCTTCACTCCTACCTTCGCCTGGGAAAAGGGGAGGAAGCGAACCACGGGCGTGATCGGCCGAACAACATGGGAAACGCCTTCGAGGCCTTGATAGGTGTGATCTTCCTCGAACGAGGTTTCTCGTATGCCGCAAAGTTTGTCATCCGCTATCTGAAGGATGAGATCGAACGGCTATTCCTCGAACAATCGGCGACTGGAGATTACAAGAGCCTGTTGCAAGAATCAGCGCAGCGCATGTTCGACTGCCGCCCGGCCTACTCTGTAGACAAGACCCGTGGCAAGGCCCATCTCAAGGAGTTCGCAGTAACCGTTGCCGTAGCCGGACACCGCGGCATCGGGCGCGGCCGCAGCAAGAAGGAAGCCGAACAAGCAGCGGCAAAACAGCTATACCTGATGTTGGAAGAATTCTAAAAGCGCCCCCGTAGCTCAGCCGGATAGAGCAACGGTTTCCTAAACCGTAGGTCGGAGGTTCGAATCCTCTCGGGGGTATACCTAAGCTGGGGTTGGGCGAAGACCAAGAATGAAGGGCCAC
>JAUWNS010000011.1 GCA_030612485.1 Candidatus Bipolaricaulota bacterium | reverse complement strand
GTCTTCAATCGCCAATCCCGCGCTAGGTCAAGGTCCTCGTCGCACAGCCGGTCGAGATCGGCTGGGATCTCGACGAGGATGACCTTTCCCCTTGGTGCTTCCTCGTAGCTTGCGAGTCGGCGGATTCCGTTCTTCACGAGCCGGGTCTTCGTGACCACTTCCATCTTATCTAGCCCGAGATGAAAGTGATGCGGGAGTCGCCTGCGGTTAATGACCCCGCTTACGCGTGGGGAATCGAGCCACCATTCGACGATCAAGCGATCCGTGGCAAGGCCATGTATGGCGAGGCTACGCGTAGCGGGGCTACGAGTAGCAAGGTCACGGTGGTCAGGGATAGTCACTTCGCCGTACATGTTCCGTTTGTAGGAGGCCGCGATCGCCGCGAGCTTATTGAATGCAAGGTGAGGGAGCTTGCTCTCCAACGGGTCGATCGCCCACGTGACGAGCGCAATCCCTCCCCTCTTTCCCTCCATCCGTTCCCGCAGCCGCAAGTGATGGCCAATTCCCTGGTTTTGCAGTTCCTTTCTGACGCCATGGAAGAGGGTGAACCAGGACCTACACCCTTGGCTCTCTCCGACAAGGTCGATCAGTGCTCCGGCGAGGGTGGCACCTTCGGTCTCGTTCTCCCGTGCTCCGATGATCAATCCCCCGCTTTGCTCGATATCGACCATGATGGAGGTGGGGATTCGCACTGTCCCGGTGATCTCTTGCTGGACCGCTTCACAGGTGGAGAACGCGTGCGGATCTTGCAACCGCTCAGTGATCATAGTCATCGGCTTGGTCAGCGTGTGTGACGCGTTTGTCCGCGTACATCCTTTGGTCTGCCTCTTCCAGGATCTCCTCCAACATGCGGGGATCGTGCGGAAGGCGCGTGGAGGTTCCGATGCTCAGGCCGATCGAGAGACCATTCAGCGGTAGTTCCCGGGAGAGGCGATCAATCGCTCCCTTCAACCGGGTGTGGACACGCTCGGAGTCCCCATTCGTCTCCGGCATGAGGATGAGGAACTCGTCCCCCCCGTAGCGGATCACCCGATCGGAGACGCGCACACTCTCTTCGATGATCTTGGCAACTGCACATAGGATCTCATCCCCTTTTAGGTGTCCGAGGTGGTTATTGACGGCGCGGAATCCATCGATATCGATCATCATCAGAGAGAGAGGGTGATCGTATCGATCGGCACGCTCGATTTCGAACCGGATTACCTCATTGAAGTAGTGCCTGTTGTAGAGCTGGGTCAGCGGGTCACGCACCGCTTGCTGTCGCAGCTGCTCTTGAGCGGTCAGGTTGGAGATTGCGATCGCGCCCTCGACAGCGATCGCCTCCAGGAACCTCCTGTCCTCCTCATCGAAGAATTTCACCTGCTCGCTCTCAACGTCCAGCACCCCGAGTAGTTGTCTGGAGATCATTATTGGCACGACCAGTTCGGAGCGTATCCCCGGAAAGACCTCTGCGTAGCGTGGATCGGCTTGGACATCGTCCACGAGGGCGTAGCACTGGTGACGGGCGACCCAGCCGACGGTCCCCTCATCAAGACCGAACCGGTCTCCTGTGGTAGGGCCCGCCTCAGGATTCGGGTTGTTACTCCCACGTATCACCAGTTCTTTCTCCCTGTAGAGGAGGATGGCAACGTGCTGTCGGTTGAAGTGCTCGGCGAGGAAAGAGATGAGGTTCGCGGTCAGTTGGTCGAGGGTGAGAGCCTCGGTCAGCTTCTGCCCGAGGGAGTTGATCTGTGCGAGTGCCTCCCTCCGCTTAAGATTGGAAATTGCCACCGAGAGCTGGTTCGCTAATGAGGTGAGAATCTCCAAATCCTGCTTACCGAACGCCCCCAGTTTTCTGCTCTCTGCGCTGATCGAGCCAAGCGTTCCATTCCTCCCAGGGATAGGGACATCGACCTCCGAACGGGTCAGTGTAATCCATTTCTTGTATCGCTCGTCTTTTCGCACGTCGGGAACGATAGTCGGTTCACCGTGTTCGATGACCCACCTCGCCAGGCCGTCCCCGGAGAGGGGCATACGGGTCCCTTTCTTTGGAACCTCTTGCTCGTTGACGCTCTCCTGCGCGGCGATCCCTTCGAGAGAGAGGTCGGCCCCATCCTTGAGCCATATGGCGCATAGATCATAGTCCATGTCCCGTTGCAGACGCTCCGCCGCGAGTGAGCAGAGGAAACCGATCTCCTGCACCTGGGAGAGCTGGCGGCTGAACTTAAAGAGGCCGTGCAACCGCTCCTTCTGCTTGTGCAGCTCGTTGAGCTTGTAGATGCGTTCCACGGCCAATGCTGCAAAGTTGGCAAGCGCGGCGACCGATACGATCGATTCCAATGTTGGAGCAGCACGATCGATGGGATCATCCACGGAGAGATGGCCGATGATCCCGGATTCCCCCCGCAGAGGGAGGAAGAGAAAGTCATCGGCATGCCACCCATCAACCGTTGTCGTTCCAGCTAGCCCGAGATCCGGACTCCATGGGACCTGGTCGTGTGGGATGTAGTGGGCGGGTCCGAGGCGGAATCGATCGGCGAAGGCGAGCTTCCTCTCTTCCGGCGTCAATCCTTCCTTGGAACGGAGGGTTTCCACCTCTGCGGGGGAGAGGCCAGAGGAGAGGATCTTGTGAATCGCTCCCTGGAATGGATCGGCTACTGAGAGGTCGTAGAGCGAGACGACCGCACGGCGGAACCCACTCTGTTTGGTGATCGCATCGAGGACGGACTGCAAGATATTGTCGATCCTCCCCGCGGAGAGGATCGACTCGCCGAGCTTCGCCACGGTTCTCTGCAACTCTGTGAGCCTCCTTTCGCTCGTCACATCGCGAAGCGTTCCTTCGATGAATGGCCCATCCGGTGTTTCGATGAGGCGAGACTCTACCCGAGCGAGGATCGTCTCCCCGTACTTCTTGTAGAAGGTGTAGAGGGTACCTTTAGTGTCTGCATCAATTGAGCCTTCCATCCGCTTTCGCAGGTGGTCCGTGAACCGTTCCCTATCCTCACGGGCAACGAACTCTTCTGGGGGATGACCGATCAGATCCTCCTTGCGGTACCCTCCCAGATCGAGGAGATAGCCGTTGACAAACGAGAGGGTGCTACTCGCAAGCTTGATCTCGAAGACGCCGATCGGGGCCCTCGTCACCAGTCGTTTGTAGCGGACCAGCTCCTCTTCCAGAGATTGGAGAGCGCGGCAATGATCGATCGAGCGGTCGAGGATCTCACGCAGCTGGTCTACATCGATCGGTTTTCCAAGGCAGTAGTTGGCCCCTTGGTGCAGGGTGAGCGTTTCGGCCTTGCTGTAGCCCATATCCGTAATAACGATGATCCCAGCCTGCGGTGATGCCTGGCGTAAACCAGGGATTAGTTTTCCCTTTTCGAGGTCGCTCTCGCCGATGGAGAGGACGATGGCGTCGAAGGGATGCTGCGCAAGGGCATCAAGGGCCGCTTCGTTGCCACTCGCTTCAACGGGATCATGACCGAAGCTGCGCACGCTCTCCGAGAGGGGGTAACACGCCTCGGAATCGGTGCCGATGATAAGAATCCGCGCCGCTCTTTCGCGTTTCATCCTATTCCGTGATTCCCTCCCCAGTGAACCGTTCGATATCCTGTTCGTCCTTGGTCCACCCTTTCCGTACCTGGACCATAAGTTCGAGGAAGACGTGCGTTCCAAAGAGGGATTCGATCTTCGTTCGGGAACCGGCTCCGATTTGCTTGATCATACCCCCTCTTTTGCCAATGATTATACCCTTCTGCGATTTGCTGTCCACGATGATTTCGGCTTTGATCTCCAGTAGCCCGTCCTCTCGTTCGTGCAGCCACTTGATCCAGACTGCAGTGGCATATGGAACCTCTTGAAAGGTCGACTGGAAGACGTTCTCGCGGATGATTTCGCTGATCATGAATTCATCGGAGCGATCGATCTTCACCTCGGGAGGGAAGATGGGGCTCTTCGCAGGAAGGTAGGAAATGATCGTACGTAGGACATCATCAAGGTTCTTCTTCTTGCGCGCGGAGATCGGGATCAACTCTGAGAACTTTCCCGTTGCATCGTAGGCGAGGAGTGTCTCTTCGAGGGCGTTCCCACGGGCGAGATCGATCTTGTTTACGAGAAGGATGATCGGTCGGTCTTCCTCCTCCAGGCGTTCGAGCAGGGTACGATCGTAGCGGCTCACCTTCCCCCACGGCTCGACCATGTACAGGAGAAGGTCGATGCCGCGCAGGACACGGAACGCCTCGCGGAGGATGTGCCGACTGAGCAGATTGTGCGGATGGTGAAGCCCTGGGGTATCGATGAACACGATCTGCGAGGCATCGTTCGTGTAGATGCAGCGCACGCGGTTGCGCGTTGCCTGGGGTTTAGAGGATGTGATGAGGAGATCCTCCCCCATCACCGCGTTCAGGAACGTCGACTTTCCGACGTTAGTCTGTCCCAGTACGCCGACGAACCCCGCCCTAAAGGAGCCCATGGATTAATCCTCCTGTGGCGACCGCCCGTGTCAACCGCTCGATCTCCGGGGCGAGGTAGCGATCCTCTTCGAGGCGAGGGACGATCGTGCGGATCCGTTCGTGAAGTGTGTTGGTCGCCTCTCCCATCTGCCCCTCCTTTTGGAAGTCGACCGCCTGTGCAGCGCACAGGAGTTCGATCGCGATGATCCGCTCCAAGTTCGTAAGGATGCGCAGCGCCTTCCGTGCGGAGATGGGAGCAAGGCTGTTGTGATCCTCCTTCCCTCCTGAGGTGGGGATCGAATCGACGAGCGCGGGGTGGCAGAGGATCTTGTTCTCGCTCACGAGCGAGGCAGCGGTGTATTGGATCAGCATCAGGCCGGAGTTGATACCTCTCTCCTCAACCAGAAAGAAGGGAAGACCGCGGTGAGGGCTCGTGAGGAGTTTATCGATCCGCCGTTCAGCGATGCTCCCCACCTCGGAGAGAGCCATCGCAGCCATCTCCAGCGCCAGCCCGAGAATCTCCCCGTGAAAGTTCCCTCCGGAGAGGACTGCCCCGTCGGTGAAGATGAGCGGGTTATCCGTGGCAGCGTTGATCTCGATCGTCACCTTCTCCTTGAGAAAGGCGAGCGCCTCGAAGGCAGGGCCGAGGACCTGCGGGATGCAGCGCAGGCTATATGCATCTTGTACATCGTCCGCGGCACTATCCACGAGAGTGCTCCCCTTGAGCAGTGTGCGGATCGCTCTTGCCGCCTCGATCTGTCCGGGGTGGGGGCGGATCTGGTGGAGCCTTTCGTCAAAGGGTGCGGTGAACGCACGCAGCCCCTCCAGGGAGAGGGCTGCCACAGCAAGGGCATTCTTCAGCAGGTTCTCCCCGCGCGTGTAGACGAGGAAGGAGAGCCCGGTCATGAACTGGGTCCCGTTCAACAGGGCGAGCCCCTCCTTCGGGGCAAGGGAGAGGGGTGGACGATCGATCAATGACAGTGCCTCATCTCCAGCGATGATTTTCCCATCGTGCTCGGCCTCTCCCTTGCCGAGGAGGACAAGGGCAAGGTGTGCGAGCGGTGCAAGGTCCCCGGAGGAGCCGACCGATCCCTGCTCGGGGATCGACGGGTGAACACGGTGGTTTAACAGGTCGATCAGGTACTGAATCGTCAGGAAGCGAATCCCGGAATTTCCCTTTAAGAGCGAGTTGCTGCGGAAGAGGAGGATCGCCCGTACCGCTTCCGCGGGGATGCGCTTCCCCACTCCGACCGCGTGGGAGAGGATGATCTTCCTCTGTAGTTCCTGCAGACGATCTCGCGGAATCGATTCGTTGCTCAATCGCCCGAAGCCTGTGTTGATCCCGTAGACCGGCTGCCCTTTTGCGACAATCTTCTCCACGATCTCTTGTGCGCGCTCGACCCGGTTGTGAGCCGCATCGCTCGCTGCTACCTCTTCGTTCTCAAAGACAACCTGTGTCGCCTGCTCTAGCGTCAGCGAATGCCCATCCAGTTCGATCATCTATTCCTCTTTTCCCCTTGTCATTGTGAGGCGTTGTAAAACCCTTGACCTCTTACTATACTCGATTCCACATGAATACTCTCATCACAAACATCGGACAACTCGTCACCCCACGCGGCAGTGCTCCTGTGGAGGGAGAGCGGATGAACGATCTAACCGTTCACGAGAGGGTGGAGATAAGGATCGATGGAGAGCAGATTTCACAGGTCGACACCGCCGTTGATCGTGGGAACGTGGACCTGACCCTCGATGCCCATGGGGGGGTCATCCTTCCGGGGCTTGTCGATCCGCATACGCATGTCGCCTTTGTTGGAACGCGTGAAGAGGAGTTCCTCGCACGGTTACAGGGGCTGCCGTACACCGATGGAGGGATCCTCTCGAGTGCGCGTGCCGTCGCTGCGGCTGACGAAGAGGAGATCGTCGAGCAAGCGAGTCGCTTCCTTCGTCGCATGCTCGCCTGCGGGACGACGACCGTCGAGATCAAGAGCGGATACGGCCTGAGCCTGGAGGAGGAGGTGAAGCTCCTCCTCGCCATCCGCCGGTTAAAGAAGACGATGCCGATGAGGATCGTGGCAACCTTCCTCGGGGCGCACGCAGTCCCCGCTGAGGTTCGTCGTGACGATTACATCTCGACGATCATCACCGAGATGATCCCCACAGTCAGGCGGCGGCGGCTCGCTCAGTTCTGCGATGTCTTTTGTGACAAGGGTTTCTTCACCGTAACCGAGGCTCGTACGATCCTTCGTGCCGCGAGAGGAGCAGGGCTGCGCCTGAAGCTACATGTGGACGAGCTTGCGGATACGGGCGGGGCGAAGCTCGCCGCCGAGCTCGAAGCGACCTCTGCGGATCACCTCCTAAAAGTGGGTGAGATCGGGATGCGCGAGCTGAAACGGGCAGGGGTGATCCCCGTCCTCCTCCCGGGAACCGCTTTCACCCTTGGTTCGTCCTACGCTCCCGCGCGACGGATGATCGAGTTGGGGCTCCCTATTGCGCTGGCGAGCGACTTCAACCCTGGGACCTGCCTCATCTACTCGATGTGGACGGTCATCGGTCTCGCGGTGATGAAGATGGGGTTCTCCGTGGAGGAAGCGCTCACCGCAGCGACGTTAAACGCGGCCTGTGCGCTCGAGATCGGGGAGGAGGTCGGCTCGTTGGAGGAAGGGAAACAGGCCGACCTTGTGGTGTTGGATCTCGACAACTACCGCCAAATACCGTATTTCTTCGGGCATAACCCTGTTAGTGTCGTGATTCACAACGGAGAGGTCGTCTACGAATCGTGAGGATCACGCTCCACGCCTACGCCAAACTGAACCTCTCTTTGCGCGTTATCAGGCGACGCAACGACGGTTTTCACGATCTCGATTCCCTTGTTCAGACGATCGACCTTGCGGACACAATCACCCTGGAACGGACCACAGGGAAGATCGAGGTCGAAAACGACCTCGGGGTCCCCTTCGAGGAGGACCTCGCCGCGCGCGCGGCGCTCCTCCTTCTCCAGGAGAAGAGGGTAGAAGGAGGAATGAGGATCAGGGTGCAAAAGAAGATACCGATGGGAGCGGGATTGGGTGGTGGATCGAGCGATGCAGCCGCTGTCTTGCGGGGAGCCGATCGGGTGACCCCGCCCTCCCTTTCTCACGCACGGCTCTCTCTTCTCGCCTCGCGCCTTGGCTCGGATGTACCACTCTTCCTCACTGGTGGGCTCCTGCGCCTCAGCGGGCGTGGAGAACGGATCATCCCTCTCTTGCATCCGCGTACGGAGCACTTCGTGATCCTCGTTCCACCGGTCCACTGCACCACCGCTGCGGTCTACGATTACCTCGATCGGCTCGGGTCCAGCGCGGGAAAGAAGCTCTCCTATAACCTTGGAGAGAACGACCTCTACACACCAGCCCTCTCTCTCTATCCTGCATTGATCCCCTACGCGAAGGCAATTGAAGCAATTGGCGCTGACTACTCCGGGATGAGCGGGAGTGGATCGGCCTTCTTCGCCGCGTTCGCGGACGAAATAGAGGCTCATTCCGCTCAACGCGACCTCGAGGCCACCTTCCCTACAGCGTTTGTGTACCTGTGTGAAGCGACCGATTCCGGGTATCATCTGTGCGATGGAACCAATGCATATCGCGATTGACGGCCCTGCCGCTTCTGGGAAGACGACTCTCGGACGGGCGCTCGCCCGCCGGTTTGGGTATCTCTTCATCGAGACCGGGAAGATGTATAGGGCGGTCGCCCTCGGCCTCGACCGCGGACTTCGCCTTGATGAGATCGATCTCACCATGGATCCTGACGGGCGGACCCTATTGAATGGAGAGGACGTGAGCAACCTCCTCCATACCCCAAGGCTCGATCAAGCTTCCTCGCAAGTCGCAACGCAACCCGAGGTACGGAGGCGGCTCGTCGCGCTTCAGCGGGGTATCGCCGCCGATCATGACGTGGTTATGGAGGGGCGGGACATCGGCACGGTCGTCCTTCCGAGCGCCGCGGTGAAGCTCTTCCTGCGGGCAACCCCCGAGGAACGGGCAAGAAGACGGACCAAGGAGCGCCATGGATCGGAGACGGCAGCTACGTTGAACGAGATCATTGCCCGCGATCGAAGGGATCGCACTCGCGCCCTTTCGCCCTTGAACCCCACAGACGATGCAATTATAATCGACACCGATCAAAAGAGCCTCGCAGAGGTCATTTCCGAAGCAGTTGGCCTTGTCGAGGAGCAGTTGGGAGGACGTAGATCAAGCGGCTGAAGGAATTTCTCAAAGGGGTACTCTATACAGTGCTGGTTCTCCTCTTCACCCCGTTGTGGGTGCTCTTTCGCCTGCACGTCTACGGGAGGGAGAGGATCGCTCCGAATGGGCACTACATTGCCATTGCCCGTCACCGCAGTTACTGGGATATCGTCCTGCTGGTGGTGGCGTTCGGCTGGCGGAACCGCATCCACTTCATCGCCCGTAAGGGATTGCTGAAGAATCCGATATTCATGCCGTTCGTTCGTCTGTTCAGCACCACGATCACTCGGGAAAACTTCACCAGGGACGACTTTCGCCGCACGTTGAAGTCGTTCCGTAATGAGCGGATAATCGGGATCTTCCCGGAGGGAACGTCCCGGAGTCGGATCGATGCAAAGGCTGGAGCGATTCGCTTTGCGCGACTCACCGAGAAGGAACTGCTTCCGGTCAAAATCGAGGCGCGTGGACCCTACCCGCCACGATACCCGTTCCACTTTCCGCAGGTGACAGTGTCGATCGGAAAGACGCTCAGTGTCTCGGATCTCGAGGCGGAGATCGGCCCTACGGAAGGGAGAGCGAACCGCAATCTCCTTCTCAGCAAACGGCTGATGGAACGGATCGATGCCGTAGAATCGGGAAAGGGGGGTGATTGAACGACACGATATTCCGTCGCAAGAGCCTAACCCTGAGATGCAAGGGGGAGGGGAAATCCTACAACAGGTGATTAAGAATGGAAGAACTAATTAAGATGGAAGACGCTTTCTCTGAGAGTGATGTTAAGATGTACAGTCGGGGGGACACGATTACCGGAACGGTTGTTCAGGTGAACGAGAGCGAGATCCTCGTCGATATCGGCTATAAGTCAGAAGGGATCCTTCCAGTGAGGGAACTCTCCCCCTTCCGCGAAGCGGGGAAGGTCGAAGAAGGGGAAGAGATTGATGTCCTTGTCACTTACATCGATGAGGAGAGGGGAACGGTCTACGCTTCGGAGAAGCAGGCCGAATACGAGAAACGGATCGACTTGCTGGATGCGGCCTACCGTGAGGGTACGGTCGTGGAAGGGGAGGTCACAAGCGAGGTGAAGAACGCGGGCTACCACGTCAATCTCGACGGGATCCGCGCCTTCCTCCCGGGATCACACCTCGGAAACGACCTTCCGAGTGCAATCGAAGAATTGAAAGGGAAGCGCGTTTCGTTCAAGATCCTCGAACTCTCCCGCCGCGACAAGAACCTTGTTGTCTCCCACAAGGCTTACCTCAAGGAAGAGAAGAAGAAGCACCGCATGCAGCTCTTCGAATCCCTGGAGAAGGACCAAGAGATCAAGGGGGCAATTTGCAGTATCGTTGATTTCGGCCTGTTCGTCGACATCGGCGGGTTCGAGGGGCTTGTCCACCGCTCTGAGATCGCCTGGAAGGACCTCCCGGTTCCACCAGCAAGTTACAAGGTGGGGGATAAGGTTGCTGTGAAAGTGGTCTCTTTCGACAAGGAGAAGGGGAAAGTTTCCCTGTCGATCAAACGCCTCCGTCCCGACCCGTGGCAAGGGATCGCCGAGCGTTACCCCGCGGGAATGCAGTGCTCAGGGACGGTAGTGAGCGTCACCGATTTCGGCGCCTTCGTCGAGCTGGAACAAGATATCGAAGGGTTGATTCATGTTTCCGAACTCTCATGGGGGTACCCTGAGAACCCTAAGGATGTGGTGAACGAGGGCGATAAGGTAGATGTGGTGATCCTCAACTGTGATGAGGAGGCCCATCGTATCAGCCTCTCCCTGCGCCGCACCCAGCGGGACCCGTGGGAGGAGGTAGAGGCGAAGTACCCGAGTGGGCAGCACGCAACCGGTACGGTCACGAAGATCACCGACTTTGGAGCCTTCATCAAGCTGGAAGACGGTGTCGAAGGATTGGTACACGTCTCCGAGCTCGACTGGGGCCACGTCACCCATCCGCGTGATGTCCTCAAGGAAGGGGAGACGGTTGAGGTTAAGGTGTTGGGCACCGACCCGAAAGAACGGCGTATCAGCTTGAGCATTCGTGAGTTGAAGGCCAATCCGTGGCGTCAGTTTGTCGAGCAGTTCTCCATCGATGAGATCATCGAGGGGGAGATCACGGAGATCAAGGACTTCGGCGCGTTCATGAAGATCACCGATGACGTCGATGGGTTGATCCACGTCTCCGAGATCAGCGATCAACGGATCGCAACCCCGGCCGATGTTCTCGCCGTTGGGCAGAAGGTGCAGGCGAAGATCATCGGAATCAACGAGGAGAAACGGCAGGTTCGCCTTAGTATGCGCAGCCTGTTCGGTCCCCCCGAGGTTCCTGCAGCGCGGCCGCCGCGTAAGCAGCGCCCCCGGAAGAAAGAGAAGGAGCGAATCGATCGCGCCTTCCTCGATGATGGCGGGCACGAAAGCTTGAGCATGCGCGACCTCTTGGGGGATGCTCCCCTGGACGACGGGGAATAAAACGAGCAGATAACCGATAACTGTTAGGAGGAATAGATCATGAACAAAGGCGAATTCATCGACCGGCTGTCCGATTCAACGAACCTGACCAAGAAGGAAGCGCGTAAGCTTCTCGACTCGGTCCTTAACCTCGTTCAAGATACCCTGCTGCAGGGTGAGGAAGTCAAGCTCGTCGGGTTCGGCAAGTTTGCCGTACGTGCGCGCAAGGCAAGCAGCCGCATCAATCCTCAGACGAAGAAGCCGATTCAGGTTCCGTCCAAGGTCGTCCCGCTGTTCAAGCCGGGGAAAGAACTGAAGCGGCAAGTGGAGAAGAACCTCAAGGTGACCGCAAAAGGCGTAGCCAAGAAGTAACCTTAAGGGCCTTCGAACAGGATACACGCGATGGCCAGTCTCCGCGTATGCGAGAGGCTGGCCTCGATCTTTCCACGCACGTGCGGGCAGCGGACGATGGGACGCCCGTCCTTCTGATTCCTCACCTCGATCGAACGGTACGGTAGAGGACGCCCGACCGCTTTGATCAACGCTTCTTTGATGGCAAAGCGGGCGGCCAAACGCTCGAATCGACGATCGCCGCGCGCTGAGAACGCGTAGGTGATCTCTACTCCTGTGAATAAGCGGTCGAGGAATCGCTCCCCACGCTGCTCGTAGATTGCTTTGATGCGCTCGACCTCGACAAGATCGACCCCGATCCTAGTCATGGAGGATACGGGATCGTTCGGCAACGATGATCGACCGCAGCTCATCGACCGCAACGTCGAGTTCGTCGTTCACCACCAGATAATCGAAGAGAGGAAGAGTCTCAATCTCCTGGGCCGCCACGGTCAGCCGAGCGCGGATCTCTTTGTCATTCTCCGTCCCACGGGTTCGCAGGCGTTCTCCCAGGATAGCGAGTGAGGATGGGGCAAGGAAGACGTAGACCACTGAGAAATCGAGCAATCCGGATCCCTTCAATGCTTTTGCACCCTCGACATCGATGTTCAGGATGACATCCTTTCCGCGGGAGAAGACCTCGCAAATCTGGGTGCGTGACGTCCCATACTGATCCCCGAGGTAGGTGACGTGTTCGACCATCTCGTCCTCGCTGACGAGACGATCGAATTCTTGGTGCGTGATGTAGTAGTAATCCTTTCCGTTCACCTCGTTGCTGCGTCGCGGGCGGGTGGTGTAGGAGACAGAATAGGAGAGCCCGGGCAGAATTTCCATCACTCGCTCGATGACCGAGTTCTTTCCCGCTCCGGATGGGCCGCAGACGACGAACGCGATTCCGCCACCAACTCCCCGACGTGTCTTGACGATCGATTCACTCGACATTCTGCACCTGTTCCTTGAACTCATTGATCGCCATTTTCATATCGATCACGAGAGAGTTCACCGCAAGATCGCGCGACTTCGAACCGAGGGTGTTCACCTCCCGCAGGAATTCCTGACTCAGGAAATCGAGTTCCTTCCCGATCGCTTCGTCCTTGTCGAGGAGGGAGGTCGCCCGAGTCAGGTGCGACTCCAAGCGAACGGTCTCCTCGCGGATGTCGAACCGCTCCACAAGGAGGGCGATCTCCATCTCCAGCCGTGCAGGGTCGAGCTCGACCTGCAACGCAGCGATCCGTTCCTGCAGGCGAAGACGCAACTCCTCTGTCACCTGTGGTAGCCTCTCCTTCACCGTGTCGAGAAGGTTCGCGATCTTGCCCAGTATCCTTTTGATCTCTATTGCGAGGTGTTCCCCCTCCGCTTCTCGCGAGGCGGTAGTGGCCGTGATTGCTTGCTCCAACGCGGGCACGACGATCGGCCAGGGGTCCTCCTCCTCTGGTGCAGCCGCCTGGAACGCCCCGATCCGGATCAGGTCAGCGAGGCTCGGTGGGGAGGGAAGGTTGAACTCTTGGGAGATCCGTCGCAGCTCGACAAGGTGTTCCGTGATCACGTTGTGATCGAAGAGGTCCTGAGACGGCCCCTGCGCTTCCCGCGCGAGGTCGACCGATACGTTGATCTCACCGCGCCGGAACGCCTCCTTAACCATCCCTTCAACCCGAACCTGTACGTATGGGTACTCGCTGAGTGAACGGAGACGAACGGAGAGGTAGCGGTGATTAAGGGTACGCATCACCGTCTCTACCCGCCACCCTGCTCCCACGGCAGAACCGGTTCCAAATCCAGTCATACTCCTAACCATCTTTCCTCCCAGTGAGTGAGATCGCAGCGTATCCGACGACGGAGTGGCTCTCCCCGGTCACATCCCCCGATGTCGCGTAGGAGAGGAGCTTGGTTTCGTCCCACCCTAGTCTGCGCGCGCAGGCCATCAACGCGACGATCGCTCCCCCTCCGCAGATCGAGAGACGTTCTTCGATCAAGCTCCGGTAAAAGCCCTGCACATCCAAGGCGAGGATCTTCTCAATCGCTCGGTGATCGACACTGCGTACGGTCTCGTCTGGTTCGTAGTGAGTGAAGTCGCTACTCACGATGACAGCCCCTGCTTTACCACCTGCTTTACCACGGACAATTCGCGCGATCGCCTCGCCCAGCGCCGTCAGGTCGGAAAGGGTGGGGAACATCACGCAGATCGGGATGAACGGGATCTCCGCTCCGAACAGGAATTGCAGGAACGGAAGCTGGACCTCGATCGAGTGTTCGTGCAGGAAAGCCTCGTCCGCAACCGTCAGCCCCTCGGCGATAAGGCTATCGGCCACCCCGGTGGCTATCGGAGCATCACCGAGCGGGGTCCGCCAGACTCCCTCCCGGGCGATGGAGATAGGAGCTCCCAGCCCGGTGTGATTCGCCCCGAGGATGATTGCCCACTCCGGGCGACCGTGCGCGGCGAGCTCCCGATAACCGGCCGCCGCCACCGCGCCGGAATAGATGTACCCTGCGTGCGGCACAACGAGCCCCATCGGCTCGCAAAGCATCCCATCGACATGAACCTTTCGCTTAAGTAGGAGGGTAAGACTAGCTAATAGTGCGGAACGACTTCCAGGGTAGAAAGCACCGGCAACGACCGGCTCGCGGATCGAAGGCATCATGCCCAAATTGTAGCGTTAAGCTCCTCTACCCTGCAACCCCTCGATCTTGACAGCATCGCGCGCGCCGTTTAACATGTCCAGGAATCCTTGGGAGATCGTCTAAAGGTAGGACAACAGGCCCTGGCCCTGTCAGTGGGGGTTCGAATCCTCCTCTCCCAACCACTCTCCAGTTTGAACTCCGACAGCCACTGCATCAAACGGCTTTTTGTAGACTGGTTCTATGGTTCCGCCTCTTAGTTTGCAGTTCGGAACCAGCGTTTTGAGAAGCTGGAGGGAACGCCAGACAACGGCGTGTGACACGTGCGAGCATGTGTTCACCACGTTGGACGGCAAGCCCTTGGGACACCGCTACGTGCAGCGTATGGTGAAGCGTTACGCAGCCAAGGCAAGTATCGACAAGAATATCTCGCCACATACCCTGCGCCACTCCTTCGCCACAGATCTCTACCGTGAGACGAGTAAGATCCGCCTGGTGCAGAAGGTGCTTGGGCATTCAGATCTTTCCACCACGATGATCTATACCCACATCTTCGACGAGGAGGTGGAGACAGCGCTTAAATCCTTTCGCCAAGCGACGGCGGTAGTAGTGTAAAGGCAGCAATGGATCAGGTATTCGTCGGCAGATCAGATAGTTGTCCTCTCTTATCAAGTGATGGAATCACATCTCGAAGGTGATACACATTACACTCGACTAGAACCATAGGAGTCGTTCCCTTAAAAAAGAATCATTACGCTTGGAATTATAAATCAACCTTGTGTGGTGATGAAAATGCGATCAAAACAAATCGTTCTCCCGGGCTTGCTTCTCATAGTAGTTCTCTTTTCTGCCGTCGGTTGCTTCCTTATCAATACGGAGCCTACCGCTAGCTTTAGTGCAGTTCCAACTTCGGGCGTGGCACCTTTCACAGTCTCATTTGATGCCTCTAGTTCCTTCGACCCTGATGGCCACATCGCATCTTACCACTGGATTCTTGCTACCGGGCAAACACAAGAACCAAAGGCTGCATCTGGAAGGATTCTCTCTTACACCTATGACATTCCCGGCACCTTCAACATTACGCTGACAGTGACTGATGACAAAGGGAAGACTGCCTCAGTGAGCAAGACGATTGTGGTCAGGGAAAATCTATCCCCCACTGCAAGCTTCTCTGCCACCCCGACCACAGGCGAAGCTCCTCTGGCAGTGGCTTTCGATGCCTCAACGTCTGCCGACCCTGATGGCTCCATCACCTCCTACGCTTGGAGCTTTGGGGATGGCGCAAGCAGAACGAGAGTTACGACCTCCCATACTTATAACACTCCTGGCACCTTCAACATTACGCTGACAGTGACTGATGACAAAGGGAAGACGGGTTTTGCTACACAGACCATCTATGTGAGCGCGCCTGCAGAAACCCCGGACCCAGACCCCGAACCAACGCCGTCGGCAGCCTTCGAGATCACAGATTGGACTCAGAACTACTACGAGTCCCTCCAGGAGTACGGGCTGGTGTACGTGTACTACAAAGCGACCAACACTGGGACTGTAGACATAGACTACTACGAAGTGTGGATCGAGGTGCAATGTGCTGATGGGAGCACGTATCAGGAGTGGACGAACGGGTCCAACGTGGCTTGCGGAACGTATGTTACCGACTACACGCTTATCGATACGGCAGATAAGAGAGCTGTTTCGGTATCCATCACCAAGTATGAGCTGACGCATGACTAGCTTTAAGCCATATAAGGTGAGATCGACTGAGACTGCCTGTAGCCTCGCCCCTAGGTAGACAACCCACCCCCGACTGGCCATAACCAGCCAAGCCAGCGGCGGCGCTTCGGTAGCATGAGGCGGGTCAGCTGATGGACATGGCTACGCAACCAGGCGACCTCGCTCCATCCGAGAGATAGCGGCGCGGTTCGGAGTGAAGCTCCCCGCCTACAAAGCGGGGCATCCTTCGTGGTTCTCGTGAGCAAGAGCACTGTTCACAAGCTCGTGACGACCGATCTAAGGCTGCTGAAATCCTTTCGCAAACCGGAAGCGGTAGCAGCGTAGAGGTGCCGCGTCTTGACGAGGTTTATCACAATGTATAACCTAGCAAGGGGTGATTACAGTGAGAACAGGAAGAGGGCTATTAATCGGTGGTCTAATCGGAATACTCGCTCTCGTGGCTTCGTGTGGAGATAGTGAAGAAACGACGTTACCTAAGGCTCCATCATCTGCTCAAACGCAGTCGGAAAAGCCATTAGAGCATAAGTTAGCGGATCTCAACGCTGGGTACTACGTCGAAAAAAATGAGCCTTCTATTGCACGGTTCCGGTACCTCCTCTTAACTATTGAGGCAAAAACTTCTAACTCACAACAGCAGATAGCGGACATGACAGTCTGGGCACAGAACGACCTCAAGGAATCATACGGAAAGAATGTGAAGCTGCTCGAACTGATGGAAGCAGCAAACGACTCCATTCCAACCGGAGTCAAGATGAAATACCAAGAAATCCTGGCAGCATTAATAATTCTGCTTGCTTCTTAGCAGACATTCTGATGGCGTTGGATCATCAAAGCCCTAGAACACTTTCGTCAAACGGAGGCGATAACGGCGTAAAGAGCAACCGCAAAAAGCAACGGTCCAAAAATTGGGTAATTCACTTCTAAAGGAGGTATAATGGACGATGTCGGGCGAATACTTATAGGACTGCTTATAGCCATCTGTGCGTTGACTGCCTACGTAATGATTCAACAGTGGATGTACCAAGAGCAAATGGTTGTGGCTGAGACCGGACAAATCGGCCGTGGGATGTTGCAGGATCATGTGCTGGCAGCGTTTGGATCGCCGGATAATGTGACTGTATCCGGGTGGGGCCCGTTCGAAAAAACAACATGGATTTATGAGGACCCCTTTCGCTCGGTCACCTTCGATCAAGAAAGAAAGGTTATCGATTGGAGCCCGAAAGGATACTGGGCCCCACAATTAAACTGATGTGAAGTGATCAGCTTGAAGCGTTTCGCGTTGTTTGGTTTTGGGCCTGCATTGTCACCGTTGATGGTGAGGATCTCGCAACCTGGATCAAGGAGAACAAGCTCGCAGAAGCGGATCTTTGCTCGCAAGAGTCGAATTGATCCACTGAGCCCCTGTTATTCCTCTCACTTACTGCGACTGGGGTCCGAGATAGGGCCAAATCTCGAGTTTTCTGCGACTCTAAAAAGGGAGAACCCTTCGAATCGCCCCTGTGAATAAGGCCGCTTTTTACTGACCCTCAACCAGCCTCCTTGTATGTTGAGTGATATAGGCCGTAAAATGTAGCTTATGCGGCCCCAACGGTGGAAGGAGGAGAGATGGTAAGGCCGAAGAAACTCCCTACAGTTCTGACAGAGGACGAACAGGAGCGGCTCCTGGAGCAGCCCAACCCCCGTTACCCCACTGGCGAGCGTAACCAGACGATGCTCCGCTTGATGTTGAACACCGGTCTACGGTTGGCAGAAGTGACCGCCTTGAAGTGGAGAGACATCGATCTCACCACGGGCAAGTTGATGGTCCGGCAAGGCAAAGGGAGCAAGGATATCCGTACCCTGTGGGTCGCGGAGGCCGACATCGACCGCCTGAGGAGCTGGAGAGAACGCCAGGCAACGGTATGTGCGGGTATATACAAGCACGTCTTCACCACGTTGGAGGGCGCGCCCTTGGGGCACCGCTACGTACAGCGGATGGTGAAACGATACGCAGCCAAGGCCGGAATCGACAAGAACATCTCACCACATACCCTACGTCACTCCTTTGCCACGGACCTCTACCGTGAGACGAGTAAGATCCGCCTGGTGCAAAAGGTACTTGGGCACTCAGACCTCTCCACGACAATGATCTACACCCACATCTTCGATGAGGAGGTGGAGAGTGCGCTTAAATCCTTTCGCCAAGCGGCGGCGGTAGCGGTCTAAAAGAGCAACGTAACAGGGCGTTTGAACAAGGTATGTTGCGTGATTTGCAGAATGGACGATGCGGGATTGCAAGTAATTGTTTGGCTAATGCCGTTGAGGAGAACATTTCGGCGTGAGTGCCGTGTTTGTCAACAATGCAACACAATAGCATTTGTGTTGCGTACGAGCCCCGCATTCTCTTTCCCGAGAATATTTATAGGTACAAGCCAGACTAGCAAGTTTGTCAAAGGAGCACGGGTCTTATATAGTGGGTGGAGGTGATTGACGTGAAGACTAGGCTGATTATGGCAGTGTTGGTTCTTATGGGGGGCCTCTTGGTTCTTGCCTCGCAGTGTACAAATGACAATGTGCGTCCTGTGGCCCTTTTTACTGCCGATCAAGTAGAAGGGCTTTCACCGCTAACGGTGAATTTCGATGGTTCAGGGTCTTATGACCCAGATGGAACAATAGAGTCCTACTCTTGGAATTTTGGTGATGGTGCATCTGGGACGGGCGTGACTACCGGCCATACTTTCACTGCCACATCTGACAAGGCCTACACCGTTAGGCTTACTGTTACAGATGACGGTGGGAAGTCCGCAACTACTACGGCAACTATCTCGGTGACGGGTTCAGACAATGGCGCTACCCTCTTCTTCGACGATTTTGAAAATGGTTTTGCCACCGGATGGGTGGCAACTAACGGGTGGTACTTCACGGACGGAGTGCTACGCTCATCTAACTCTTCTATTGGTGACTTTGACTGGGCATATGTTAGTGTGGGTAAGGGATGGAGCGACTATGCAGTTGAGGTCGACGTTCATCCAGGATCAGCGGAGGTGGGGATTGTCGTTCGTTGCTCTCAAGATCTGCAAAGCTATGTGCTTATTGTAGGATCTGGTGATAGCCTGTCGTGGAGAGTTGTGGGTGACGGAGAGATCATCGCACAGGGGAATTCGATTCACCCTGGGTTCTTTGCTCAGATTCAGCATGTCAAGGTGGTTCTGCACGGCTCTTCATACAGTCTCTACGTGAATGATCTACTTCGCGTGGAATTCATTCATGCCCTTCTCTCGCGTGGCATGCCCGGCCTTGCTGGTAGTGGTTCCATCGGGGGAACTCAGCCTAGATTCGACGATTTTCGTGTAACAGCGCTGGAGTAGAATGGGGTGACTTGCGCCCAGAAAATTGTGCTGAGGGCATGGTTGCGATGGATCGGAGTACGAGTGGCCCAGTTTACTGACTCTCTGTTTTGGACTTGGAGTGGACGCCAATTCTCGCTGCATCACTTAGCGGAGGGTTCAAGTATGACGAGCTATGGATGTGGGCTTTGGAAAATGGGACTAAAGGTTAGGAGTTTTGTATTTGACTACAGCATCGTACTCCATCCGTATCTGAACAGTCAGTTCCGTGGATCACTGGGAGTGCAGCGGTAAAACAGTTGGCTTGATTCCCTTCGGTTAGGGAGGCCTCTTTTTCAAAGGCAGGATATAAGGAGATTATGATGAAAACGCCGATTGTAGTATCTATCGTTCTTGGATTGCTAGTGCTGATTCCAGGCTCAGTCAGTTGCATAGAAGCACCAACCTATGGACTCAGTAGATCTACAGCTTACACATTAAATCAAGGTGAGTGGCAAATCGGAAGCACATTTAGCTTCCTCGCCTTTGGCCTACCAGGAATAACAGTCGAGTATGGCCTTACTGACTATTTGCAGCTCGGGACTTCTCTCACAAGAGATATCGAAGGAGATCTGAATCTTAGGGGAAAATTCTGGCTCCTCCAAGCTGGAACAGTGGACCTTGCTTTCCCCTTTGCAATGTGGTTCCTTCCCGACGCAGGATTCTCAAGCCACGTTGCCGCCATTATGAGTTGGCAAGCCATAGACTCGCTATCCCTCCATATGGGAACGTGGGTAAGCGTGTTTCCTCACTTCTATTATTCGCCCTATTTCATTATGAACTTACACCCTCTTCCAGACCTTGCTTTAATTGGCGAGGTTGGTCTGAGGCCCTTTCAGGTTGCCTTGGGAATACGGATAGATCTTTGGGACTTCTTGAGCCTCAGAGTCGCCGCAGGCTTCAACCCTCTTTCGTTTTGGGGAGGTTTATCTATCAGACTCTGACGACTGTCCTAGAACTACGAAGCGCAAATTTTCTTGCCTATTGCTATCTGAATGACGTTCGTTTCACAGACCGCGCGGACCCTCCGCCCCAATGGCGGTATGAACCGCCCTAAGACACTGGCAACACAAGGCTTCCCTTGCGAAAGATAACTCAGGAACCTACGCAACAGAATGCTATTTGTGTTGCGTACGGGTGTGTCTTGTTCTCCCGAAGAGGAAGCGTTTGCTTAAGCAAGCTAGTTAGGTTTGGCAAAGGAAGATAGATCTTATATGGTGGTTGGAGGTGATTGACTTGCAGACTAGACTGATTACGGCAATGTTGGTTCTTATGGCGGGCCTCTTGGTTCTTGCAACGGGGTGTATAAATGATAATGTGCGCCCTGTGGCCCTTTTTACTGTCGATCAGGCAAACGGCTCCTCACCACTAACAGTGAATTTCGATGGTTCAGGTTCTTACGCCCAAGATGGGACAATAGAATCCTACTTTTGGGATTTTGGTGACGGTACGTCCGGATCTGGCATTACTACAACCCACGTTTTTACCTCTTCAACCGAGCGCGCCTACACAGTAAAACTAACTGTCACAGACGACGATGGAAAAACAGGGTCCATGTCTGGCTCTATCGTTGTGACCAGTTCGCCAAACGGGACAACTTTGTTCTTTGATGATTTCGAAGATGGTGCTGATCCAGCCTGGGCATTTCCGACGGGTAATTGGGAAGTCAAGGCGGGAAGACTGCACTTAGCGGACTCCTATACAAGCGGTGCTGTGTTTGGCTATGTGTTGGGAGGAGAAGGATGGAGGGATTACTCAGTCGAAGCGGACATTCTATACGGCGATCAGAGTATCCCAAAACAGGCTCTGGTGCTTCGCTCTCAAGACGACCTCAACAAAGTACTTTTCGTTGGGCGGAAAAGCAGTTTGTATTTCAACGTGTATAAAGACGGAAACATTATCGTCTATAAAGGCAGCGAAGTTTATCCAGGCTTACCCAATGAAAGCCATGTCACTATAACAGTCGAGGGGAATACATATAAAGGTTATGTGAATGGAGTTCTGCGCATTGAGTTTGTCGATTCAACCTTCTTAAGTGGGACAGCGGGTGTTGGTCTTAGTGGGGCGTATGGAGGGAATAGTGCGAAGTGTCAGTTTGACAACTTTGCTGTCAGAGTTCTGGAATGAACCAGGGCTATGACACCCAGTGAAAGATCCTGTACCCCTGCAGTTGCGGTATGGGGGAGGTATATCTGGTCATTTGGAACTACTTCATGGGCGTTTATCGGCTTGACTCCGACTCATAATCCCGGTATAATAGATACCGAGGTGATTAGAGATGGAAATGAGCGCGATCAAATCCTTGGAACAAGCACGTCGTCAGTTTTCCACCCAGCGCAAGTGTGAGAAACATCTTCAACGCCTGCGCTGGCCCACTGGTGTAACATGTCCCCGTTGTGGCGCTAAGCGCCCTTACTGGCTGAAGAATCAGCATCTATGGGAATGTCGGGAATGTAAGTACCAGTTCTCTGTCACTGCTGGTACGCTCTTTCACCGCTCAAAGATCGATCTTCCCCGATGGTTCGTAGCAATCTGGATGATGTGCCACTCACCAAAAGGCGTATCAGCCAAGCAGATAGAGCGCGAGATAGGCGTCCATTATGAAACCGCCTGGTACATGGCCAAACGAATTCGCAAAGCAATGACTCACGACGTCTTTGAGGATCGCCTTGGCGGGATCATCGAGGTTGACGATGCTGTTGTCCGGGCAAGCGGCGATGGAAAGCCAATAGGCAGTGCCAAGTTTGAGGGCAAGAACGTTCTAGGCGTCGCTGAGCGTGGCGGAACCCTTCGCATGATGATCATCGATGGTCTGAAGGCGCGTGATATCAAGTGCGTCATCGCCGAGAACCTTGGGCTTGTTAAAGAGATTTACAGCGATGCGGCAAAGGCACTGTTTTTCCTGCATGAATTTGGGCCGCACAAGGCTGTTGCCCATGTTCGCAAAGAATACGTTGTAGATGAGGCGCATGTGAACACCATCGAGAACGCTTGGTCGTTGTTCAAGCGCGGGCTGATTGGCGTGTATCACCATGTTAGTGCAAAATACCTACAGGAATATCTGGACGAGTTCGCTTTCCGGTACTCGCATCGGAAGGAAAAGGGGCGGCTTATGGATCTCGTTCTTGCGCACTGCTCTGCTTAACCTTTAGAACTTATTCTTCCGAACTAGCCTGAGCAGGAATCCCCAAGTACGCCATAATCGCCTCTGCCTGCTCTTTCGGAAGTGGGGTTTGAGATGCCTGTGATGAAATCTGCTGTTTCTCCAGAGGTGTTAATGCCCGATCCTCTCTGATTTTCCTTACTATTTGCTCGGCTTTCTGCCCGCCCACTAACCGCGTTAGCCCTTTTTTAAGGCCCTCTTCTTTTGAGGTAGTCATAGTGGTCCTATTTTACGTCAACCCCTCCCAACAATTCAATAGTTTCAATCTCGGCCGCAGATGTAATAAAGATTCCAGTTCCAGGAAGCTTCTGCCGAACACCATCCGCAATTACTGTAATCCCTTGAAGTTCGGGTTGCTGAACACAGCGTGGATCTGGTGCAGTGATAACGATCTCGGGATGCTCAGGATCATCTGAGAAGAATGAACACCTGCCGATTATTTTACGCCCATCGGCTAAAGATATGGCCAGAAGAGGTGCATCTACCTCCGAAAGTACATCCTCCCATACAGTCGCGCGACCTGTACTTCGCGTGAATTGTAGAGCTGACTTCAGTTTTCTGACAAACCTCGCACACCAGCCTGTATCGTCTGGCTTTGGCGACTTGATATACTCAGCCCGTAGCACCTTGAAGATACACCCAAATTCCAACCCTTTGGCTATGATCATCCCCAGCATTACGCCAATGCCAAGTATGGCCAAAGCAGCCCACCCATTTATGTTGGCAATGGTCTTCTGGGTAGCATCAAACGATATCGGAAGCGGGGGAAGATTCGCCACAGAAGCCAATGCTAGATAGAGCAGATAAATCACAACACTCAATGCAGCGCCGTCGATTACTCTTATCAGATTGGATCGTTTTCTGCGCGGTGTCAACAATTCGATGATCCTTTGACTAATGAATCCAGGAAGGAACAATATGAACACCAGTAGCGCCTCAAACGTTGTAATCATGACCGCCATCACCACAGAGCCGATCTCATTGAAAGAAACGGACATTATATTCCACTCCCTTCAATGGCTGAGTGATTATAGAAGCAGCGTCTTTTTGAAAGCAAATGGACCCTTCCTTTTTGTCGCCTTGCCCTTTCCATACTTCCCCCGATATACTGAAGCAACCCATTCAGAAGGAGGTTTATCATGCGCGCGCAAAGCGAATTGATAATCACGGCAGGGAAAGAACGGTTTCGGCTCAGTGCTTCTGATATAAGGGACATAGAACTTTCTCTTGAAGAATCTACTCTACTGGTTGCGGTTACCCTATGCCCCGGAGAGGCTGTCAATAGCCAATCCACCTTGGCGTATAACTTCCTTTCTAAAGCAGCACTTGGAACTAGATTCAGCATCTCGGTACAAGCGCCTACGGGCGGGAATGCCCTGCATACCGATGTTGCGGAATTAAGCGCCAAATCACGCGAGAAAATGTCACGAGGAATCACGCCGAAAACACACCGCACAGTTGATTGTATCAAGTTCTCTTTCAAGGCCAGGGTACTGAAATAGCGGCAATCGTGCCGTAACTTCGCCATTAATGCCCTGAACATCAACATAATATTTCTATCCTCCATAGACACCTGCATCAAACCAACATCAATAAGAACTGCCGCAAGCTGTATGTGGCCGAGAAATTTACTTGACCCCCCAGTTCTTTCTGTCCCCATCATTCACCATCCTTTTCTGCAAAGAAACATTAGCGAAAATTTTCCGAGATAGCCCCTTGCTCAGCCCGATAAACGCCACTTCATGGCATGCCGCTGGGAGGAGAGTACAAGCTTATCGATCGTGAACACGTAAGGCTTGCATTTAGCCACACTTTTGTGTTCAGATTCTCTGTGTCGAAGAATCCTCTCACTTTTATCGATGAGAATGGCGATATTTACGAGTACAGAAGAATCTAGCTCTCTTGTTATTAACGCTCTCGCAACCTGGCAATTCTTCTAAAGCGACCGAGCTTGTCCCCTAATTTGTGTACCCCGAACAAGTAGAGATCCGCAACACAAGGACTCTTTTGATGCCTAACAGGACCAGCTCGTCAGCCGTCACTCGTCAAGGAAGTAGGGCGATGTAACATACTGTCCCTTGTATAACAGCGTCCCCGCAACGAAAGGTTCCTTTTGTTGCCACGGTTTGCTCTAGAAGAGGCACCGAGTACTGTGGGACAGGCTACCCCTTAGAATTAAGGTGTCTGCTGCTAATTCGTCAGAGGGCCAGGATTCCGGCTGTTTCTATATCCACGCAGCCGGGAGTTCGAAAGCTGTCCGCTTACTCCCAGTGCCCACGGAAAACTTCCCCAATTTCTGAACAGTGGTTCTGTAGCGGGAGGTCTTTTGCAAAGGCTCGCTGCAAGCACTATAATCATGATGGTTCATTGACATGGGGGTGAATGGATTCGACGGAGCTACCAAAGCGAGGCTGCAAGCGGAGCGTTTGCCATC
>JAUWNS010000170.1 GCA_030612485.1 Candidatus Bipolaricaulota bacterium | reverse complement strand
CAAAACACCTGCAGAGCAGCACCCCCAAGGAGAGCGGAGATGATGGGGTTAGCATCAACGACGAGCTTGTCGAGTGGTTTCAAAGTCGCTGAGGATATCTTGTTCGGTGAGTCCGTGCTCTTGCAGGCTCTTCTTTACCTTAGCTACAAGTGCCAGCATGAGCTCCTTGCGAAACTCGAAGGGGAGGTCCTCATCTTCTTGGAGTGAGATGTAGATCCCGGCAGGCTTTCCCCTGCGTGTGATGAGGACAGGGTCCTGGCTACGGAGAAACTTCGTTGCTTGATCTCTGAACCCTTTGACTGTTGTCAATTTCATACTGACCACCTAAATGGTCATTATATACTGGGTAGAAGACAGAAACAAGTGGCTGTAGGTTCCTACTCAGGAAAGCAGCGGGTGCCTTTGTCACGCAGCAAGAGGGATCTTGGGTTGCGTTGAGCAGGCGGCTCGGGCTTCCGGTGAGTGGCCTCTCCCCTCCGGCTGCATTCGTGAGGTGATTCGTTCGAATCCCGTAGTCTGGAGCTTGGGGGGACTGATTGTAGAACGCGTTCATTAACTGTCTCGTGGCGACACATGGCTTCAACACCTACTGGAATGATCTGATTGGGGGAAAAAGGACGCAAGAAACAAGGCTTGACCCTCCCTCTTGATTGCTATCGCCTACCTCTTTCCCTTGGAATTGCTTCAGGCACGATGCTAAGTTCTATCCGATTTGGAGGGTGACCCCGCTAGTTCAATAACCGGCCCGCATTGTAAGGAGGCGAAGATTTTGATCGAAGGCTAGCAGTGGGAATACAATACGGCTTCATAGCAGCCTGAGATACCGGCCTGGCTGGCTGTGATATGTGCACCGGAAGTTGTTCTATGAGGGGCTAGTTAGATAGGGGAAGGATGAGGCATCAAGAAGGGTTCTTCACAGGTGTTCGGGGTGCGGATATCTACTATCAGTGCTGGTTGCCGGAGGACGAGCCGAGAGCTGTTCTGCTAATTGTCCATGGGTTAGCTGAACACAGTGGACGGTATATGAACGTTGTCAATCACTTTGTCCCTCTTGGCTATGCTGTTTATGGTATTGATCACCTCGGGCATGGCAAGTCGGATGGCACACGGGTGTGCGTAAAGAGATTTAACGATTTCATAGATGTGTTCAGCGTTTACGTTGATATGGTGCGCAAGTGGCAGCCGGACAAACCATCGTTCTTGTTAGGACACAGTATGGGTGCGCTGATCAGTGCGCTATTCCTGCTCGATCACCAGGCCAAACTGGCGGGTGTAATCCTGTCCGGGCCGAGCGTTAAGGTGCCCAGCAATACCTCTCCAATTACCATCAGCATGGTCAAACTCCTTTCAACCTTGCTACCAAGAGTCGGATTGCTTCAGCTGGAAGCCAAGGGAGTGTCACGAGACCCAGCAGTGGTACACGCATACGTCAGTGACCCATTGGTCTATACTGGAAAGACCACCGCGCGGTTGACATATGAAATACTGAAAGCGATGCAACGTATTACCGCTGAGGCGTCTAAGATAACGCTGCCGGTTCTGATTGTGCAAGGCAGCGCAGACAGGTTGGGCGATCCGGATGGTGCCCGGATGTTGTACGGTGCGGTCAGCTCGGTCGACAAGACAATCAAGATCTACGATGGCCTCTACCACGAGGTATTCAACGAACCAGAACATGACCAGGTGTTGGGTGATGTCGAAGCGTGGCTAGAAGCACGTCTTAGTCCTTCTGCGTAGCCCTGCTCTCCGATGACATGCCCCTAAAATCGATCCACAGGCAAGCTGTTACACAACCCTCTTCTTCTTACGAAACAGAAGCTTTCACCGCCGAGAACGCGGAGCACGCAGAGAGTGGAATGGTATCCTTAATGCTTCATCTCAGCGATCTTTGCGCCCTCTGCGGTAAAATGCTTGAAACTACGGTTTGAGTTTGAAGACGATCAGTAGGAAAGGTTTACGTAACAAGCTCAGGGTCAGAGCGAAACACGGACGGTTCCGCATTCACTGGAGTCAATGCGCCCGCCGTATCTACACTCGGGGCTCGGCTGCAAAGTGAGCTATCACTATCAAAAGCCGAAGAGATAGAGGACCCCTCCGACGGCGAGCCCGAAAACAAGGTTGAACGCTTTCACCCGTAGCGAATCGCGCAGCGACACCGACAGGAGCGGGAGCATCCCATGACCGTCCTGGACGAACGAACTGACGAAGAGAACGGAGAACGGAACGAGCCCTGAGGCGAACATCATCACGAAGATCATGTGTGGTCCGGATTCGGGGATCACCCCAAGGATCCCGGCAAAGAGGAAGACCCACAGCATATGCGCTTGGATGAACGTGCTTACGGCCTCCTCGCTCGGGAGGAAGGAGATGACCAGGAGCGCTCCGAACGTCCACAAGAAGACCCGCAGGGTGTGATGGCGCAGGATGTGGACGATGATATGTTCCTTCAGGTAGTGTTCCGAGCTCGATAGGCTGAGAAGGGTTCCCAGGGAGAGGAGGACGATCAGTGTGATGCGCATCCATCCCCACCCTTCCGGCCCGACGATCCCCAGGGCAGCAATAACGAGAAGGGCAACCATGAACAGGAGGAAGAGGAGTCTTGTCAGGCTCGGATGGCGCAGTGTGGCGCGCAGCGTCTCCCTGCGCCCCTTCTCGAACTCCTCGGGATGGACCGTCTGTAGGACGCACTCCTCACAGGGGCGGATCTTGAGACGCTTCGCGATGAGGTCAGCGAGGGGGCCGAAGACAATCCCTGCGACGAACAACCCTCCGAAGAGGAGGAGGGCCTTCCCTGGGAAGAGGGAGAGCATGACGTACGCCTCGTCCCCTGAGGTGGCGATCATTCCGCCCACGAGGGCACCGAACCCGATCAATCCGTGAACGTACATAGAGACGTTCATGAACGCCCCCAGGCATCCCGGGGTCGAGCCGAGGAAGGAGGAGAGGGTGTACTCGCGCCACCTGCGCCCGCGCAGGGTCTGTTTCATCCTGCCGCGCGAACGCACGTTCAACCAGTCGACGAAGACCATCATCGAGAAGACGAAGAGGGTGATCGTCACCGCCTCTCGTAGGATTGCAGGAAAGTTCATCTATACCTGTTTTGCGGAATCACTAAACTCTTGCAGTGCCTTGTATAAGTCCGCTGTGTATGTGAGGGCCGGGCCACCGCACATCATCACCGCTACCGCCGCCACTTCCCAGATCTCTTTCTCCGTCGCACCAGCGGCGAAGCACTTCTGTGTATGTATCCCGATGCAGTACTTGCAACGAGCAGTTAGTGCCATGCCAAGCGCAATCAGTTCTTTTGTCTTAAGGTCGAGGGCATCCGGCTTGAGTACCTCCTCCATAAACTGTGAGAAGTGCTTCATCTCCTCGGGTGCTTGTCTACCAAGCTCATTTAGCGAACGTTTTACGTCCCGTACTGCATCCTTCATCTCACCCATCAGTCAACTCCCCTAAAACCGTGTTTCACACGATTATACTCGCAATCCCCCGACCAAGCAGGGCAACGACGAGGGCAATTCCAGTGGTCGAGGCGAGAACGAGAGAGGTCTTTCTCCAACCGAGTTCACGCGCGAGAACGGCGATCGTCGCCACGCACGGGATGTAGAAGATAGCAAACAGGGTGAACGTCATCATCTGCCCAGCAGAGAGGACGCTTGCTACCTGAGTTGTCCCGAGTGCCTGGAAGAGCATGATCAGCGAGAGCTCCTTGCGGAAAATTCCGAAGATCAACGTCACCCCAAGGCTCATTGGTAGTCCAAGGGCCCAGGTGATGGGAAGGAAGCCAAGGTTCAAGTAGTAATTCCAGTGGATGTACTCGAAGAAACTCAGCAGGAGGCTTCCTGCTATCAGGAGGGGAAAGGCAAGGATGATAAACTCGCGAACCCGCAGCCAGACCTTGGCCGCAACCACGCGGGTGGAGGGGATCTTGTAGGAGGGGATCTCCAGAATCAGCCCTGGGGTGACGCGGGGGAAGACCTTGGTCATCACCTTGCCAGCGATGGCGATCACTAGGATGTTGACGATGTAGAGGAGGAACGCCATGGTAGGCCCGAGGAAGTAACCAACGAGCCCGAAGATGATCGTCGTGCGCGCGACGCAGGGGACCATCACCGATAGCATCGCGGTGATGAACCGATCGCGGGGGGAATCGAGGATGCGCGTGGCCATTACGGCAGGGACGCTGCACCCGTAACCGAGGATGAACGGGATCACCGACTTTCCGTGTAGCCCTATCTTGTGCATCAGCCCATCCATAAGGTAACCGGCCCGCGGAAGGTACCCGATATCCTCCAGCACGGCAAGGCCGGCGAGGAACGGGACGAGGTATGGGAGGACGATTCCGATCGCGCCACCTACCCCTTGAATCATCCCCTTAAGGAGGGCGAACCCAAGGCTCTGCTCGTTCATCACCGTGGCGAGGGCATCGACCGAGCTATCGAAGAGGCCCATCATCGGCCCCTCGACGAGTGATCCCACCTTGAAGACAAGGACGAAGAAGGCGTACATGATTGCGGCGAAGAAGAGGGGGCCGAAGAGACGGTGCATGAGGAGCGCATCGATCCGATCGCGAAGGCCGATCGTTGGTCTCCCCACAGTTGCTACTTCCTCGAAGAGCTTCATCGCCAGATTGTGCCGCTCAGCGGAGACGACCCCCTCCCCGCTCTCTCCCCTGAGCTCGGTCAGTGCTTCCTTGAGTCGTTCCGTCTCTTCGTAGTTCGTGAACCCCTCTGCGGCAATCCTCTTTATGAAGTAGGGATCTCCTTCGAGAAGCTTGATCGCGACCAGACGGGGAGAGAAACCGGAGCGGTTTGTAAGGACTTCTTTAACGGCAGTCGTGAGGTGGTCAATCACGCGTTCAACATCATTGCTGTAGGTTGGTGAGGGAACGACCGGCTTCTCTTGCGCTACCTTCACAGCGAGGGTTGTCGCTTCTTTCACCCCAACCCCGCGTACGGCGAGCGTGCTGATGACCGGGACCCCGAGTTTTTGTTTGAGCGCCTTCTCGTCGATCGTGATTCCCTTACGCCGCGCCTCGTCCTCCATGTTCAGGCAGACG
>JAUWNS010000244.1 GCA_030612485.1 Candidatus Bipolaricaulota bacterium | reverse complement strand
GGTGAGGATACCCTCCATCGTGACCGTCTGGTGGATGTGAGCATACGGGTTCTTCATCGCGTTGTTGTGATTCTTGATTGCCACCATCGCCAGGTGCTTGCGCGTCACACCGTAGCGTTCCATGTACAGCCGGGCGAACATCCCCGCGAGCGCCGGAAGCGTCACCCCGTAGATGTACTCCGCTTCGGGGTGAGAGAGGCTTGCCACAAAGTCGGTCGCTTCGAGGCCGTTGACCTCTCGCATCTTCTCGACGCCAGTAACGAGGACGACGCCGGCCATCCCAGAGGCGATCGCTTGATAGCCCACCTTGAACGCGGAAGCACCTGAGGCAGGGCCGTTCTCTACCGACTCGGCCATCGCCGGGAAGAGGTTGAGGCGATCGACAAGCGCGCTGGCGATCGCCGTCTGATGGTTGAGTCGCGCCGCCCCCATGTTCGCGACTACGACACCGTCAACCTTCAAATCTCCCAGGTCGGCGTGGTGCAAGGCAGCAAGAGACGCTTCGCTCATCAGCTCTAAGAGAGAAATATCGGAACGGCCGAACTTCGTCATCCCTGCCCCGATAATGGCTACCGGCCTCATCTCTCCCCTCCCTTCCCGTCGAGTACTTGTGCTCTGATCGTCTCCTCTTCGGGGAGGAGGATCTTCGCGGCCTGTTTCAGTAATCCGTCGGGGACCGGGCGCGAGCCCGCGACCAGGCGTGGCTTGGCCTCGTAGTACGTCTCCTTGGTCAGGACCCAAGACGGAACCCCGCCGAGCTCGTGCGAGACCTCGTACTTCTTCTGCAGTGGGTACTCAATCATCCATCGACGGAAACCGATCGGGCTCTCAGCAACTATGAGGACCTCCTCCTGTCCCAGATGCTCGATGTGGTACTCCATCTTTGCAGCGAACAGGTGCGATCCAACGCGCAGACCACGGCGGATCGTCATCGTGTGGTAGCTCATCCCCACCTTCTCGTCGACGAGGTGTCCGTTGACCATTCCGGCCAGCACACCATCGATCAGGCCGACCAGGATATACTCGTCCTTCACTCGATAGCGCTTGTAGGCAAGCATCTCTCCGAACAAACGTGCCGCCACGATGTCGTAGTAGTCGCGCTCGACCCAAAGTAGTGGATAGATCGCTTCGAGAAGGATCGGAACTTCTTCCCGGTCGATCTGCCGCACCACCATCCTCTCCCCGCTGGCGAGGGTGATCACCTTTGGCGGGTACGGTGGCATCTCTAGGGTCGGTGGCCGTAACAAGGCCTCAAGTTCGTTTCCATTCCCCATCAGGACGCTCCTTTCTAAACTGTGATAGACACTCCAAAAAACGACACCCTTGCAATGAGGGCTTCCAGCGACCGACCAAGCGTCTCCACGGTGATCGGTAAACCGCTTATTGCGTTTTTATCATTCTACCATAGAAAGCGTGTCCGTGGCTATCAGCACATCTCAGCAACCTGTTGCGTAACCCTTTGTAGCCGGTTAGCTGCAAGTGTGGATCGTACTTCAGATCATCTTACTGCCGAGGGCGCTGAGGAATTGAGAGAAAAGAGAAGAGGTTTGCGCAGCAGCCTGATAGGTCCTTTCTTACGTGGGCGGACGCTGCACGACCACGTGCAGGTGCTCGGTGCAGTCGCGGTACTGAGGGAGCTCGCAGGTCTCGGCGACTAATCGCAGGATGTTCTCATAGGCGGGATGGTCCTCGACAGCGATCCTCTCCACTGCAGAGAGCATCCCTGCGGCGAACCCTTCGACCCCGGCATAGGTAATCACATCGAATCCTGCTCGTTCGATCTCTGCCAGGGCACGTGGAGGAGTGAGGAAGACGGCCTCGGTGAACGCCTCCTGCTCTCCGGCCTGGACGTAGTCGCCGAGGAGGACAGATATGTGCTTGTAATCGCTGTATTCGGATGGAAACTCCGAGAGCCCTGAGCGGAGGATTCCCCACGGGTTGATGAACGCGATCACCGCCCTGCCTCCTGGCCGCAGAATGCGGCGAAGCTCCGACAGCGCCTTCTGACGATCTCCCTCCGATGTGAGGTGGTACATCGGTCCAAGAAGGAGCGCGCCGTCGAATCCCTCGCTCGGAAGAAGTGAGAGGTCGCGTGCGTCGGCGCACTGTGTATCCTTTGGGGTGAGCCCAAGCGCGGCGAGCTTTTCCTGCGCAAAGGAGATCGCCTTTTCCGACAGATCGACAAGTGTCACCCGATAGCCGCGCTCAAGAAGAGCGGCCGTGTAGCGCCCGGGACCGCCGCCGATATCGGCCACATGACCTGAGCTCGGGAAGTAGGTTTTGATCAAATGAAGCGTACTAATAAGCTCGAAGCGGCGGTACGGACGTTCGAGTCGTCCCCATTCGGTCTCTACCTGGCTATCGTAGTAGTCCCTCACAACGTCGCTCATCGTCCCTCCTTGCGATCATGGGAAAGATGGTACGATGAGCCCAAGGTAACCGCAATCAATTGCTTTCTTCTATTAATAGAGCTACCGTTACCGCGGAATGAAGGTGATTGGACTGGCCGGGAAAACTGGCTGCGGAAAAAGCACAGTGGCACGGGAGCTCTCAAAGGGCGAGGGAACCGTTTGGGTAGATCTCGATCGCCTCTCCTGGGAGATCTATCGACCGCGAACACCCACCTACTTGCGACTCGTCTCTCATTACGGGAAGGGAATCCTGGATTCCGATGGTGTGATCGATAGAAAACGTCTAGGAAGGATCGTCTTCTCCGATTCTGAAGCCCTCGAGGCTCTGAACGCGATCGTTCATCCAGCTGTAACCGACCGGCTGCGGGAGGTTATCCACGAGGAGAAAGAACGTGGTACGAAG